>NZ_JANJFJ010000114.1:0-12372 GCF_024626565.1 Microbacterium sp. zg.Y909 | reverse complement strand
TCGGTGGTGATCTGTGTCAGCGTGCCCTCACGGTAGAGATAGACCCGCGAGTCGCCGATGTGGGCCAGCACCGCGTAGTCGTCGACCATGATCAGCGCGCTGACGGTGGTGCCCATGCCCGCGAGCTCCGGCTGCGCCTTGACCGTCTCGATCAGCCGTGTCGCGGTGTCGGCGATCGCGTCGCGCAGCGCCCGCTCGGCATCCGAGGGGGAATCGTACGAGTGGTCGAGGGCGGAGAGACGGTTGATGGCGATGCTCGAGGCGACGTCACCGCCGGCGTGACCGCCCATACCGTCGGCGACGGCGAACAGGTTCGATCCCGCGTAGCCGGAGTCCTGGTTGTTGGAGCGCACCTTGCCGGTGTGCGATATCGCCACGCTCGAACCCTGGAACACCATGCGCCGACGTTCCGCTTACTTCCGCAGCTCGAAGGTCGTCGCGCCGACCTTGATGGGGGCGCCGACCTTGATCGCGACGGGGGCGGCGACGCGCTGCCCGTCGTGCCACGTGCCGTTGGTGGAATCGAGGTCCTGGATCATCCACTGGTCGCCCCACAGCACGAGACGTGCGTGGTGGCTGGAGGTGTAGTCGTCGCGGATCACGAGGCCGGACTCGCTGGAGCGGCCGATCGTGAGCGGCTCGTTGCCCAGCGGGAGCTCGAGGCCCGCCTTCGGGCCGCTGGTGACGACGATGCGCGTGACGGTGCCGGTGGTGGCCGGACCGCCCGCCTTCGGAGAGGGCGATGCCGGCTTGCCGCTGGTGGGGGCCGCGTTCCTATCCGCCACCGGGGTCGTGCCGCCGGGGGTCGTCGTGCCCGAGGCGGCAGCGGCCGCCGCGGGCTCGGGGAGCTTGCGCACCTTCACACCGAACAGATCCGCGCGCAGCGAGTAGATCACCGCGAACACGAAGAACCACAGCACCAGGAGGAATCCGATGCGCAGCAGCAGCAAGGTCAGCTCACTCATCGGCACCCCGTCGCACGTCGTAGGCGCGGGTGGCGTCCGCCGGGCGCGCGGGGCGGGTCGGCTGGGCCTGTGCCACTACCCGGAAGACGATGTCGGTGCGGCCGATCGTCACGGTCGAGTCCGGCGGCAGAGGCGCCTCGGTCACCCGCCGACCGTCGAGCTTGGTGCCATTGGTGGAACCGAGGTCGCGCACCATGGCGCGTTCGCCGTCCCAGAGGATCTCGACGTGCTTGCGGCTGGTGCCGGCGTCGGGAATGGTGATGTCGGCGTCGCTGCCGCGGCCGATCACCGTGCGGCCCTTCACCAGCGGATGCCGGGTGCCGTTGATGTCGATGACGCCGCGCCACGCCACGCTGCCCTGCGCGGTCTGCGAGTCGACGCGCAGGGTGCCGGTCGTGAGCTGGTCGTCGCGGGTGACCGTTATCGACACCGGTCCGGCGAACGAGTAACCCTGCGCGCGGGCGTGCTGGGCCACGAGGGTGTCGAGCTCTTCGCCCAGGGTGCTGCCGAACGAGCGCATGCGCTCCTCGTCACTCGGTGCCAGTCGCACGGTGAACGTGTTCGGCGCCAGGATGCGGTCGCGGCTGACGACGGCGGCCTTCGCGTCGAGCTCGGCGCGAAGCGCCGAGGCGATCTCGACGGGTTGAACGCCGCTGCGGAAGGTCTTCGCGAACGCGCCGTTCACAGCGCGTTCGAGCCCCTTCTCGAAGCTGTCAAGTAGTCCCACGCGACTCCTCAGGCAGGCAGACCGGTCGCTACATGCTAGTTGCACCGGCTGGGAGAACGTCATTTCGGGGTTCCTGGCTTCGCGAATGGCGGCCCCTGGCGGCATCCCCGCTGTACTCGGAGGCGGTGCAGGCGCGAAAGGCACCCCCGGAGTCGTGATATTCTCGGGAAGTTGAGTCCGCGCATGCGCGGCTCGCGCGAGTGGCGGAATAGGTAGACGCGCTGGCTTCAGGTGCCAGTGCCCGCAAGGGCGTGGGGGTTCAAGTCCCCCCTCGCGCACAACACGAAGAAGGGCCCCCGGATCGGGGGCCCTTCTTCTTTTGCCCGCGGCGGCCGCCAGCCGGGGCGCCTCGGTGAGCCGCGCCGGTCTCATGGATCGGGGCGGGCGGGGCGGACCGTGCCGCCGCGGCATGCACCTGTGACGGACGGACGGGCGTGCGGAGGCCGTGCAGTAGGGTGAGGGCTCATTCGGAGGGGAAGGGCGGAACGTGACCGACGGGTGGGGCCGGCGGGGCGGTGACCGCCAGCGGGCGGGCGGGATCGCGCGGGGGACGAGATGAGCGTCGCCGATGCCGCGGCGCGCGGCGGAGCGGTGACGCTCGCCGGTCAACTGCTCCGTTTCGGTGTGCAGGCGATCGGCATCTTCGTGCTCGCACGTCTCATCGATCCCGCGGACTTCGGTGTCTTCGCGATGGTGGTGGCGGTGGTGGGCATAGCGACCGTCGTCGGGGACTTCGGCCTCTCGATGGCGGCGGTGCAGTCGCGCACGATCACGCACCAGCAGCGGAGCAACCTGTTCTGGACGAACAGCCTGCTCGGGGCCGGGCTCTGCCTGGCCGGCGTGCTGGGCGCGCCGGCGCTGGCGGACTTCTACGGCAACGAGGACGTCGACCCGATCATGCGTATGCTGTCGCTCACGCTCTTTCTGTCGGCGGTGACCGCGCAGTTCCGCGCGGAGCTGTCCGTTCAGATGCGATTCGGGTGGATCGCCGCCGCGGACGTCGCCGCAGCAGCCGTGGCTCTGGCATCAGCGATCATCATTGCGCTGCAGGGCGGTGGCACGTGGGCGCTCGTCGGGCAGCAGATCGCGCTGGTGGTGGTGCCGGTGCTAATCCTGCCGCTCGCCGCCCGCTGGGTCCCGGGCCGGCCCCGCCGGGACGAGGGCATGGGCGCCCTCTATCGCTATGGCGCGAACACGCTGGGGGTGCAGCTGTTCTCGTACGCCACGTCGAACGTCGACAGCATCCTGATCGGACGCGTGTGGGGCGCGGCTCCGCTGGGGGCCTACGACCGCGCGTACCAGCTCTTCCGACTGCCGATGACCCAGATCGCCGCACCCATGACGCGCGTCGCCCTTCCAGTGCTCTCGCGCGTGCAGACCGACGAGCGGTTCACCGCTTACGTGCACAAGGGTCAGCTGATCCTGGCCTACTGCTTCGGCGGCATGTTCCTGCTGCTCGCGGCCGTCGCGGACCCGCTCACCGAACTGGTGCTCGGCCCCGGGTGGGACGCGGTGGTACCGATCTTCGCGGTGCTCGCGGTCGGCGGCGTGTTCCAGGGCATCGGTTTCGTCTATCACTGGGTGTTCCTCTCGCTCGCGCTCACGGGACTGCAGCTGCGGTGGACTCTGATCGGTCGCTCGGCGATGGTGGCGATGATGGTCGTCGGAGTGGCGTTCGGCCCGGTGGGGGTGGCTGTCGGGTCGACGGTCGGGCAAGTCGTGATGTGGGCGCTGACGACGCGGTTCCCCCTGCGCCGCACCGGCATCGCCGCGGCTCCGCTGCTGCGGATCGCTGGTCGCCCCCTTCTTCTCTTCGCGCCGGTGAGCGCGGTGTGCTTCACCCTTTCCGCGACGCTGCTGTCCAGCTGGAGCGCCCTGGGGCAGCTCAGCGTGCTCGTGGGCATCTTTGCGTCCTGGCTCGCCCTCTGCCTCGCGGTGTGGCCTGGCGTGCGCGCGGATCTGCACCAGCTCGGGAACGTCCTGCGTCGCATCCGCTACCGCTGACGGCTGGCCGGTCGGCCAGTCGGCCGAACGCCGCGGTCGGCTAGCGGTGACACGGGCGCGCTCGCCGGTACACATCCGCGTAGGCGGCCGCGATGCGGGCCCACGAGCGGTCCTCCAGCGCAGGCTCACCGTCGAGGCTTGCGGTCGCCGCGAGCGCGGAAGTGATGTCGGCAGCGTCCAGCTCGCCGTCGAAGAGGCACACCCACCCGTCGCCGACGGCCGCAGCGATCTCCTCCGTGGAGGTGTTGCGGGGAACGAGCACTGGACGGTTCAGGGAGAGTGCGACCAGCAGGATGCCGGAATTATGCAGATCACGATAAGGGAGGACTACCAACTGCGCCGCCGTGACCTCTGTCACCAGCGCCGCGTCATCGACATGGGCGAGCACCGAGGAGATCCGATGACCGGCATCCAGTGCGTCGAGCTGTTCCTGCAGCGGGCGGCGCATGCCCGGCCCAGGCTCGCCCACGACCCGAAGCTCCCAGCCCTCCTGTTCCGCCAGTCGGATGAGCCGCGGGACGTTCTTGTACGGCTCGATGCGTCCGATGGCCAGCAACCTTCCGGGCACCCGGTGCGCGGGGGGCAGCTGACCGAACCGCTCGCGATAGTCTCCGTGCGGAATGACCACCTGAGGTATTCCCGGGCGCGGAGGGGTGCCTGCGTTCAGCGCGACACGGACCGCGGCGCCGCCGATGATCCTCTCCACTACGCTCGCCTGTCGGGGGGAGAGCTCCGAGTGTGGCGCGAGGTTGTGGACCGTGTGGACGATGGGCACCCCCCGGGCGCGCCAGCGTCGCAGGAGGATGAGGGTCACGGCGCGCTTGACGGCTCCGACTGCGGGCCAGCGGGAACGGACGAAGAACTCCGGCCAGTGGATGTGAACGACGTCGTAGCGCGCTGCCAGAGCAGCGCGCCAGGAGAAGTACACGAAGTGGATGTCGTCGGGGGTGTCACGGGTGACTTGGTCGATGAACTTGACGGTGGGTCCCGGTGCTCCCACAGATTGCAGCACTCGCATGTCAGGACGTGGCCTTCACACGGGGGCCCCAGCGTCGTCTAAACCGATTCCGTAACGTCGACGCAGGCGCTGGTCGAGCGATCCTCGCCAGAGCGCGGCCGGCCACAGCAGGAAGAGCGGCTCCCGGCGGTAGAACTTCACCGTCGACACCAGTTCGCGCACGATGGCCCTCATTCGCCAGTTCGCCGGGTCGCGAGACCACCCGTGCACCCACTCGATCCCGCCCGCGACGCCGACGGAGAGGCCGCGTCGCAGCGCGCGCAGCCCGAGCTCGACGTCCTCGTTGTAGAGGAAGTAGGACTCGTCCCACGTTCCGATGGCCTCGAAATCCGCGCGTCGGGCGGCCACGGCGGCCCCGGTGATCCACACGACCCGAGCGTGCTCGCGATCCCCGACCGTGCGCAGATACTGCGCGCGGGTGTCCCGTCGCCCCAGCCGATTGCCGACCTTCCACAGCAGGAACGGCCAGCCTCGCCCGTTGTACTGATAGCACCCGTCGGGGTGGGTGAGCCGGGGGGAGATCAGGCCGCCGTGCAGCGCGAGCAGGCGCCCGATCTCGGTGAGATCCGCGATCTGCACGCGGAGGTCGGGGTTGGCGAAGAGCACCAGATCACCGCAAGCCATTCGAAGGCCCAGGTTGTTGGCGGCAGCGAACCCGACGTTGCGCCCGGTGTGGAATACCCGCGCTCCCAGGCTCTCGGCGATCGCGACGCTGTCGTCGGCGGAGCCGTTGTCCACGACGATCCACTCGACGCCGTCCTCCAGACGCAGGTGCGACCAGAAGGTCCGCAGGTCCGGTGCACTGTTGTAGGTCACCGTGATCAGTGACCACATCACGACATCACGATCCCGTGTTCGGGCCAGCGCGACCGCCCCAGCGTGCGAAAGGCTGTTCGGGCCAGCCCCGGCGAGCACTTGGCGGCAGCGCAGGTGACCAGCGTGCGGACATCGGCCGGGTGCCCGCCCAGCAGATCCACCCAGCGCACCCGCCGCGCCAGTTCAGAACTGGTGTCCTCCTCCAGCCGCGCGAATCGCCAGGTCTCCCGAAGGGCTCGCGCGATTATCACGCAGCGGAAGCGGACAGCGGCGCGGCGCAGCGCGCGGGACGTCTCCATGCGCATTACGGATTGGTCGGCGATCGTGAGCAGGCTGAGGAAGTTGGAAGGCTCGGCAACTCCACCGTTGCTGATGGATCCGTCGCGCTGGATGTAGGTGTACAAGGTGTCTCTGACGATCGTCACCGTGCGCAGTCGAGGAAGCACCCGCAGCAGCGCGCCGTGATCGGACTTCGACCGCAGGGCCGGGAAGGGTGCCGGCCCCAGGAGGTCTCGTCGGAAGAGCTTGTTCCAGAGCGCGCCGGTGCCGCGCAACAGACACGCGGCGGCCTTGTCACCGGTGAGCGTCGTCCGCTGCCGATAGCGCACGACCGGTTCGCGCCGGTCGAGCCGGGGGCCGTATCGGTACTCGGCGGAGCAGACCGCCACGTCGGCGTCGGTGGCCTGGATTGCGGAGACCATGAGCTCCACGAATCGATCCGACCAGCCATCGTCGACGTCGGCGAACCAGATGTACTCGCCGGCAGCCGCCTCGGTGCCGCGGTTGCGTGCGGCAGCCACGCCGAGGTTCCCGCTGTTCGCCACCACGCGCAGCCGCGGATCGCTCGCGGCTGCCCGGCGGGCGGTGGCGAGGGTGTCGTCCTCAGATCCGTCGTCGACCACGATCACTTCGATGCGGCGGTATGTCTGTCCGGTCAGCCGGGCCAGCGCTCCCGTTACATGCGCCTCGGCGTTGTATGCGGCGAGGACGATGCTCACGAGGGGTGGGTCGATCATCGAGTCCTCCCGAGTTGCTGCGCCGTGACCGGCGCGGAGGTGAACGCCAGCGGCAGGACGGCCAGCAGCGTCATGAATGGCAGCACCTCGATCGACTGGTAGACGGCGGTCTGGGCGAGGCACGCGGCGGCTCCCGCGCGCACCCAGATGTCTGTGGCGGGGATGGCGCGGACCACCGCGAAGAGCAGCCAATACGTGGCCACCGCGCCGACGAGGCCCAGGTTGAGCAGCTGCTGGAGGACGCTGGACTCAACTACTCCGATCGAGAGGCCGCCGAAGTTCCGCGTGATGTTGGTCACGAGACCCGTGTGGCTGCCCAGCACCAGAGGCGACTGCGTCCACATCTCCACCCCGGCCTGCCACTGCGCCAGACGGCCGACGTTGCCCGTCGACTCGATGTCTAGTGCACTGAGAGCACGATCGAGCACAGGGGACCCCTGAAGGAACAGCAGTGTCCCCGCACCTGCGAGAAGACCGACGATCACGGTCGCCAGACGCGTTGACGCCGTGCGACTGAAGAGCAAGGCGAAGAGCAGGGTGAAGGCGAGGATCATCATGCCCGAACGGGAATAGCTCAGCAGCACACCCATCACGGCGACGCCCGAGCCCAGGATCGCGAGCGACGAGCGGCCACGCATCCATACCCCGAAGAGCATAAAAGCAAGAACGGCCAGCACGAGCGGATAGTGGAGGTAGCTTCCGGTCAGACCTGCGGGCCGGACCAGAGCTTCGACCGAGGCCTGGTCCGAGCCCGACGCGAATGACCAGCCCAAGCGCTGCTGCCCCGTCCCGACGGCCACCTGCAGCACCACGACGGCGACCCCCGCGGGCGCCACCACCCGGAGGTTGTCGGAGGTCCGGGTGCGGTCCGTGCCCCAGCAGAGCAGGAGACCCAACGCGGAAAAGGTGCCTATGTAGAGCGCCGGCGCCACGATCGACCCGAGATGCCAGGTGTTGACGGTGATGATCGCGGATGCGATGCCGCCGGCGACGAGGGCATAGAGCGCGACGTAGACGCCCCATCGCCGCGCCCTGCCCGGCACGGGGGTGGCGCGAACGCGCAGAACGCCCACGAGCAGCAGTGCGCAGATCAGCTGCACGGCGTAGGCCGGCTGCTTGCCCGTAACGGTCTCGATGGCGCCGCGTGCGGTCACGGCCATCAGCAGCACGAACACCGTCGCAGCCAGGAGCGGCCGGATCGTTGCGGGTCGTCCGGCGACCGGGCCCGTGCGCGCCATGATCGCGACGGTCACGATCTCGCCCCGTTCACGGCATTCGCAAGACGGCGCAGCGCCGCGTCGGCGCGCAGGACCGCGGCGCCGTCGGCCGTCCGCTGAGCGTGGACCAGATCGAGGTAGGGGCCCACCGCGTGCGGAGCGTCGACGGTGACCCCGTCGTGGGCGCACAAGCCTGCCGCCCTCAGCGTGCGGGCGAGCTTGACGTCGGGGTGTCCGATCACGATCGCCGGCGCAGCCCCGTCCACCGCGCCGACAATGAGGCCGTGGACGCGGTTGCCGACGACGACCGCCGCCGCGCTGTACAGTGCGCGCACCTGACGCTCGAGGACGGTGAGGCTTCGGGTGTCCGTCCCCACGTGACGCAGGCCGAGCCTCTGGGCGAGCGCCGCCGTTCCCTCGTGATCGCGCAGAGCCTGGCTCACCGCGACCGGTTCGAGTCCGTGGCGGCGGGACCACGACACGACGGACTGCAGCACCTCGTCCGATGGCAGCGGCCAGTCTGCCCGATACACCAGTGCGACGTAGCGCCGCTCTTCATCCGGTGGCCGCGGGGACAGGGAGAAGGCCCAGTCGGGAGAGACCTCGCCGCGACCGTACATGCGCCGTGATTCTTCATCGCGCCACGTGTTGCGGCGCGCCAATCGTGCCGCGACTTCGTGGCCGACGCTCGCGGGAAGCACGCGATCCCGAGCACCGAGGCCTACTCGGAAGCCGGGATTGCCCACCAAGCGACCCAGCAGCAGGAGCCAAGCCGACGCCACCCCGAGCCCGAACTCGGTGCGACTCGAGGAGATCTCGCCAGGGTTGGACAGGAACCGCGCCCGGCGGGGGCGCAACATGCGCAGTGAAGCAATGAGGAGCCAGCGGGAGAACGAGCGATACAGCGCAGCGTCGGGTGGCAGTTGCAGGGCGGCGAGGTAGTCAGCGGGGGCGTCGCCCACGTAGACATGCCAGCGGTAGTCAGCGCTGAGCGCGTGCACGAAGGCGCGGCGCAGCAGGGCGTCGCCGAGATTGTCGTACTGGCCGGACAAGTACGTGAAGGTTGCTACCCGCGCGGAGGACGCCTGCGCCGGCGCCTCATCCAATGCGGCAGCGGGCGCCGATGACACGATTTCCCCAGATCATCACTTCCCCCAAAGAAGTACCGGTCGCTGCCTCACGGTCGTTGTGAGGCAGGAAGCGCCGTTCGGGACGGCCCGGATGGAGCACACCATAGCAGTAGCCCTCCGCGGCGCAACCGCCGGCTCTGCCCACATGCTCGGGTCGAACTGAATGCTCCCTGGTGAATTGTTGTGCATTTGCTGAAAGACCGATACATTCCGAACACCTGCCCTCCCGAGGGGCAGCGAGTCGTCGCGTCGTGGGGATGCGGCATCTCGAAGAACCCGACGCCCTCCAGCATCCTTTGGGGGATGGGGGCGTCGCTCGTGCCCGTGGGGAGTCACGACATGCGTCAGTCTTTGGTCAATGGGGATCGCAACGACAAGGCGGCACCGCCGCGCTGGTCGCGACGACTGCGAGGCGGTGCAGTCGCCGCGGCGCTTGCGCTCGTGTGCTCCGGGCTGGTGGTGGCCCCGGCAGCAGCGCACGACTACGTGCTGCCCACGTCGCCGGCACAGTGGCCGTCGCCGTACTCTCCGCTGCCGGCCGCGGAGGTGGTCGCCGACAACAGCCAGACTCTGACATTCGACGGTGCGGACCCCGGCCTGCACGATGCTGACGGCCAGGACACCGGGTTCACCGTCGTGCAGCCATCGTCGGCGGAGCAGTCCGTCGCCATCGACCCTACGGCGAAGTATCAGGGCTATTACCTGCCGCAGTTTCTCGACGTCGCCGCCGGCAAGCTCACCATCAGCCCCACGAAGGGCATCGCCTTCTTGACGATGCCGGCCAACGCGAGCGGCAATGATCGGTGGAAGAACACCCAGGACAACACGCTGGGCGTTCCGATTGATCCGGCGGGCAAGAAGCTCCTCTTCACGACCACCGTGTCGATGCCCGCGAACGCATCCGACTCGGCGCAGGGCGGCATCTGGTTCGGCCCGAACGATGACAACTATCTCAAGCTCGTCGTGACGGCCCCGAGTGCCACGACGCGGCAGGTGCAGTTGTCGCGGGAAGTCGCCGGTGTCGTCAACACCAATGCCGGATCGGTCGACCAGGTCAGTGTGAACGTGACGATCCCCGCGTCCACCGCGGTGAATCTCGCTCTCACCGTCGATGCGGTGGCGAACACCGCCTCGGCGACCTACAGCCTCGGCAGCGGCGCGCCCATTCCGGTGGGTTCCGTGGCCGTTCCGGCCAACTTCACCAACGGGGATCTCGTCCCCGCCACCTTTGACACAGCCGACGCTCAGACCAACGGGTTTGCGGGTCTCTTCGCCACGCGTCGCAACATGGCCAACGAGACCGTCGCCGTGCCGTTCGCCTTCGATGACTTCACCGTCGCCGAGCTCGACGCGATCGCACCGGCAGCCCCGGCCGACCTCGTTGTCTCAAGCTCTCTTGACGTGACCGAGCTGCAGTGGAACGCGCCCGCCGACGCCGACGTCGCCGGTTATCGCGTCTACCGATCCGCGACGACACCCGTCGCGGCGACGGCGGCGAACCTGCTGACCGGCAATCTGCTCGCCGATGTGAAGTACACCGATGAGCGGGTGTTCGTCGGGCAGTCATGGAACTACGCCGTTCATGCCGTCGACGGTTCGGGCAACGTCTCCCCTGCCGCGACCGGGTCGGCCGTCGTGCCCGCCCCGACGGGAGACCTCGTCGGAAAGTACGACTTCACCACTGCGGCCGGTGCCCTGGCGCCGGGATACACGCGCGACGCCGGTGGCCCGTACAGCGAGGCCGCTGGCTTCGGCTGGGTCACCGTCGACGGTGACGGACCCTTCGACTTCGGCCTCAACGCCCGCGTGCGCACTGAGCTCAACGGGATCACGGACAGCCGTCTGCCCACGCTCATGCACATGCAGTACGGCACCGCCTCATCGACCACGGTGGGCCAAGGGGTCATCAACGAGCAGGGCATGTGGGAACTCGCTGTACCCAATGGCCGATACAACGTCGTGGTCGCCGCCGGCGACACCAGTACAGGCAACTTCGACAGTTCGCACACCCTCGTCGTCGAGGGTGTGACGGCGATCGATCACTTCGCGGGTGCTGCGCCGCTGTACTTCGAACAAGGCGTCGTTCAGGTCGAGGTCACCGACGGCAGACTGACCGTCGCTCCAGGAACCGACGCGACGACCAAGAACACGAAGATCTCCTTCGTTGAGGTCTACGCGATCCCCACCCCGCCTCTCACTGCCGTCGGTGGGCTCTCGGCCGCCCACGACTTCGAGACGGACACCGTTGCGCTGAGCTGGGATGCAGTGGACGGTGCGGAAGGTTACAACGTGTTCCGGAGCACGACGAGCCCGGTCGACACGACTATGCCGCTGAACGCCGCTCCGCTGACGGAAACTTCCTTCGCCGACGGCGACATCGACCCGGATACGACGTATCACTACACGGTCGTCGCGGTCTCCGCCGCTGCACCCGACTCCGCCCCCGCCACCGAGGTGAGCGTGACCGTGCCAACCGAGCCCGTCGTCGTGGAGCCCCCGGCCGCACCGAGCGGAGTGTCGGCAGTCGCCGACACGGACAGCGTGCTGCTTACGTGGAGCGCCGTCGCGGACGCCACGGGCTACCGGGTCTACCGTGCGCAGACGCCGACCATCTCCACCGCAGGTGAGCCGCTCGCGCAGACCGCCGCCGGGACGACCTCGTTCGACGACCTGACGGCCGCCGCCGGCACCATCTACTACTACGTCGTGCTGACAGAGGCGGATGCCGATGGAGCGACTGTCGTGTCGCCCGCCTCCGCAGTGGTCTCGGCGACCGTCGGCCAGACGCCGGCGCCCGGCGCGTGTGAGGCGTCGGAGTGGTCGGTGGATTACTTCGCCGGTTCGAAGCTGGCCGGTGCGCCGGTGGCGGAGCTGTGTGCGGGAGAGATCGACCAGGCGTTCGCTTCGGGTGTGTCGCCGGCGTCGGGTGTGTCGTCGACGTACTACTCGGCCCGGTTCTCCAAGACGATCGACGAGGGCGCGGGGACGTATGTGTTCACTGCGGTCCACGACGACGGTGTACGGGTGTTCGTCGACGGTGAGCAGCTCATCGGGGCGTGGTTCAACCACAGTGGTCAGGTTCCCAAGGTCGCGTCGGTGAACCTCGACGACGGTCCTCACGAGATCGTGGTGGAGTACTACCAGGCCACCGGTGACGCCAAGCTCAACGTCTCCTACGAGCGGACAGCTGCGGGGACGTGTGAGGCGTCGGAGTGGTCGGTGGATTACTTCGCCGGTTCGAAGCTGGCCGGTGCGCCGGTGGCGGAGCTGTGTGCGGGAGAGATCGACCAGGCGTTCGCTTCGGGTGTGTCGCCGGCGTCGGGTGTGTCGTCGACGTACTACTCGGCCCGGTTCTCCAAGACGATCGACGAGGGCGCGGGGACGTATGTGTTCACTGCGGTCCACGACGACGGTGTACGGGTGTTCGTCGACGGTGAGCAGCTCATCGGGGCGTGGTTCAACCACAGTGGTCAGGTTCC
>NZ_JANJFJ010000013.1:0-32139 GCF_024626565.1 Microbacterium sp. zg.Y909 | reverse complement strand
GCCCGCATGCTCGCGACGCGGTCGCTGACCGAGGCATCCGGACCGTCGTGGACGACCATCCTGCGCTCGTGCGGCGCGTACGAGGCGTACGTGCGCACCTACCGCGGCATGCCGAGCTCCCGCAACGCGGCGGAGTTCCTGCTGCTGGACCGGCTGTTCCCGCGGTCGATCATCTACTCGATCCAGCGGGCCGAGGAGTGCATGAGCGCGATCGACCCCCGCGCCGACCGGGTCGGCCACTCCAACGCGGTGCTGCGGGCGCTCGGCCGCATCCGCAACGACCTCGAGTACAGCCCGATCACCGACATCCTCGGTGAGCTGCCCGAGCACATGGAGCGGGTGCAGACGGTCACCCGCGAAGCGTCCGAGGCCATCCGCCAGCGGTTCTTCCCGACGCAGGCCGAGCCGAGCTGGATCGGAGAGATCTCATGATGCGCCTGCGGATCGAGCACACCACCGGATTCGCGTACCCGGGAGAGGTGTCGGCGTCGTACAACGAGGCGCGCATGCTGCCGGTGTCGACCGAGAACCAGTTCGTGCTGAGCTCGTCGCTCGACATCGAGCCGTCGACGAGCGTCAACCAGTACGTCGACTACTTCGGCACGCGCGTCGCATCGTTCGACGTGCTCTCGGGTCACACCGCTCTCGGCATCACCGCCCGCTCGCTGGTCGAGGTGCGTCCGCGGCCGATGGAGAACTCCGACACGGCCTGGGAGGACCTCGCCGTCGAGGCCCAGCGGTCGATCACGACCGTGGAGATGCTCGCGCAGACGCCGCGCACCGCACCTCACCCAGAGGTGCTGGAGCTGGCCCGCACGATCGTGCAGGAGCACGACAACCCCGGGCAGGCCGCCCGCGCGATCGCGGTGGCCGTGGGCGACGCCGTCGAATACGTCTACGGGAGCACGGGCGTTCACTCCACCGCAGCGGAGTCGTGGGAGAAGCGCTCGGGGGTGTGCCAGGACATGGCCCACATCACCCTCGGCGCGCTGCGGGCGGTGGGGATCCCCGCCCGCTACGTCTCGGGTTACCTGCACCCCGACCCCGATGCCGAGGTGGGCGTCGCCGTGGTTGGGGAGTCCCACGCGTGGGTGGAGTGGTTCGCGGGCGACTGGCACGGGTTCGACCCGACCAACAACGTCGACATCGGCGAGCGGCACGTGCTGGTCGGCCGCGGGCGTGATTACAATGACGTCCCCCCGCTGCGCGGCGTCTACGCCGGCGCGCTGACGAGCGACCTGCACGTGCAGGTGACGATCACCCGCGAGGCCTGACCCGCGCGCTCGCGAGTGAGTATTCGCGCGCCCGAGTGAGTATTCGCGGCGTCGAGTGAGTATTCGGTGCCCGCGGCCGCGCGGCCGCGCGGCGCTCAGCGTCCCGCCGTGGACGCCCGCACGACAAGCTCGGGCGGGAACACCGTCTGCCTGGGCACACTCTCGGGGTCGGCGGCCTCCTCGAGCAGCACGCGCAGCGCGGTGCGCCCGATGATGCGGCTGGGCTGCCGGATCGATGACAGCGGCACCGCCGCTGCGGCGGCGAACGGGATGTCGTCGAACCCGATCAGCGCGATGTCGCCCGGCACCACGGCGCGCCCGTCGACCACGAGCGACTGCAACAGCCCGAGCGCGAGCAGATCGTTCGCCGCGAAGAGGGCGTCGGGCCACTCTCGACGCGGTCGCGCCAGCACCCGGGCGCCGGCGGCGACCCCCTCCTCGACGGTCATGCCGGACGTCGGGATGACTTCCAGACCCACCCGTACCCCGGCGTTGTCGGAGGCCGCGCGGGCGCCGGCGAGCCGGTCGTTGACCTGACGCATGTCGAACGGCCCGCCGACGAAAGCGATGCGCCGCCGCCCGCCCGCGATGAGGTGCTCGACGGCCAGCCGGCCGCCCGCGACGCTGTCGACAGACACCGACGAGAACCGCCCGTCGGCGCTGAAGCGATCGACGAGCACGGCCGGGATGCCGCCGGAGCGCAGCCGCTGCAGGCGTGCGGTGATGTCGCCGTAGGGGGCGATCAGGAGGCCACGCACCTGCTGCTCCTGAAAGAGATCGAGGTAGACCTTCTCCCGCGCGGGATCCTCGTCGGTGTTGCCGTAGAGGATCGCGATTCCATGGCGCGTGGCCTCGTCTTCGGCCCCCCGAACGACGTCGGTGTAGAACGGGTTCTGCCCGTCGAGCACGACGAACCCCACCGTCGTGCTGACGCCTGCCCGGAGTTTGCGGGCCGCGTCGTTGCGCACGTACCCGAGGTCCTCGATCGCCTGGGTCACCCGTTCCACCGACTCGGCGGACACTTCGCCGGGACGGTTGAGGACGTTTGAGACGGTGCCCACCGACACGCCCGCGCGCAGCGCCACGTCGCGGATGCTCACCGGCATCGCGTCCTCCCACTCCGTCGTCGGGGTCACGATTCGGTCACCGGTCCGACGCCTCTTGACCCCGGTGCCCTGAGGTTCATACAGTAGCCTGAACGCCCCTGAATCGATTCAGGAATTCCGGACCCCGCAACCTCGATGGAGAGGATCGCCATGGCATCCGAAGCCGCCCAGACGGATCACCACGCTCTCGTCCTGCGGCGAGTGGTGAAGTCGTTCGGCGCAGTGGTGGCGCTGCGTTCAGGCAGCCTCACGCTGGACTTCGGCTCGATCCACGCCCTCATCGGCGAGAACGGCGCCGGCAAGTCCACGCTCGTGAAGATCATTGCGGGGCTCTACCGGCGCGACTCGGGTGACTTCCTGCTCACAGGCGAGCCCGTCGACTTCGCCAGTACGGCGCAGTCCAAAGCGGCCGGCATCGCCGTGATCTACCAGGAGCCGACGCTCTTCCCCGACCTCTCCGTCACCGAGAACATCTTCATGGGCCGCCAGCCCGTCACCCGCCTCGGGCGTATCGACCGCAAGGCGATGCGGGACGAGACCGAGCGGCTCTTCGCGCGGCTCGGCGTCTCGCTCGACCCCGACCGTGTCACCGAGGGTCTGTCGATCGCCGACCAGCAGATCATCGAGATCGCCAAGGCCATCTCGTTGGATGCCAGGGTGCTCATCATGGACGAGCCGACCGCCGCCTTGTCGGGCGTCGAGGTCGAGCGGCTGTTCGCGGTGGCGCGGAGCCTGCGCGACGAGGGCAGGGCGCTGCTGTTCATCTCGCACCGCTTCGACGAGGTCTTCGCCCTGTGCGACACCGTCACCGTCATGCGCGACGGCTCGTACGTCGACACCACGGCCATTGCCGACACCACGGTCGACGAGCTCGTCCGTCAGATGGTCGGCCGCGACGTCACCGACCTCTTCCCGAAGTTCCCCACCGAGGTGGGTGAGGTCGTGCTGGACGTGCGCGGCGTCACCCGCGCCGGCGTGTTCCGCGACGTCTCCTTTCACCTGCGCGCGGGCGAGATCGTGGGGCTGGCCGGCCTCGTGGGTGCCGGGCGCAGCGAGGTCGCCCGCGCCGTCTTCGGCGTCGACGCGTACGACAGCGGATCGGTTGTGCTGCACGGCGCCGCTCTTCCCAGGGCGAACCCGCGCGTTGCGATCGCCCGCGGCCTCGCGCTGGTGCCCGAGGACCGCCGTAGGCAGGGCCTCGTGCTCGACGACAGCGTCTCGCGCAACATCACCCTCGCCATCCGCTCGCGCCTGGCGCGCTGGGGTCTCATCTGGACGGGCGCGGAGAACCGGGCCGCCAAGCTCTGGGCGAGCCGCCTCGAAGTGAAGGCCGCAGCGCTGGACACCGAGGCCGGCACGCTCTCGGGCGGCAACCAGCAGAAGGTGGTGCTCAGCAAGTGGCTCGCCACCGAGCCGACCGTGCTGATCGTCGACGAGCCCACACGTGGCATCGATGTCGGCACCAAGGCCGAGGTGCACCGGCTGCTCAGCGAACTCGCGCAGCAGGGGATCGCGATCCTCATGATCTCGTCCGAGTTGCCGGAGGTGCTCGGGGTGGCCGACCGAGTCCTCGTCATGAGGGAGGGGCGGCTCACGGGGGAGTTCTCCCGCTCCGAGGCGACACCCGAGGCGATCATGTTCGCGGCGACGTCGGATGCCGGTGCGGAGGAAGCGGCATGAGCGCGACTGTGACCCGCCCGGCATCCGCTGGAGACACCGCCGTCGCCGTGGTGCGCCGCGTCGCCCGCGCCCGCGAGACCGGCATCGCGCTGGCGCTCATCATCGTCATCGTGGCGGCGACCACCGCCAACCCAGGCTTCGTCTTCTCGGGAGACGGATTCCGCGACCTGCTGCTGACCCCGTCGCTGCTGCTGCTCGTGGCCGTCGGCCAGGCCTTCGTCATCATCACCCGCAGCGTCGACCTGTCGGTCGGCTCGATCGTCGGGCTCACCGCCTATCTCACTGGGCGGCTCTTCATCGACATCCCAGGCATCCCGATGATCGCGGTCTTCTTCGGCGGCATCCTGCTCGGCGGGCTGCTCGGCGCGATCAACGGGGTGCTCGTCGCGTGGGCCAAGGTGCCGGCGCTCGTGATCACCCTCGGCACGATGTACGTCTACCGTGGCCTCAACGTCGCGTGGACGGGGTCGGACCGCATCAACGCGTCGGACCTGCCGCGGGACTTCCGCGGCCTGGGCACCCAGCAGCTGATCGGGATCCCGGTGCTCACCGTCATCGCCGTGATCGTGCTGATCGCGGCGGCGTGGTACCTGCGCAACACCCGGGGTGGGCGCGAGTTCTACGCCATCGGCTCGGACCCGTCGGCCGCGCACCTCTACGGCTTGAAGGTCAGCAGCCGGATCATCACGGCGTTCGTGGTGTCGGGTGCGCTGTCGGGGCTCGCGGGTGTGCTCTACGCCGCGCGGTACGGCACGGTCAGCTCGGCCGCGGGCACTGGGTGGGAGCTGCAGGCGATCGGCGCGGCCGTCATCGGCGGCGTCGCGATCTCGGGCGGCGTCGGCACGGTGTGGGGCGCGGCGATCGGGGCGTTCCTGCTGCTGACGATCAACCGGGCGCTGCCGATCCTCGGCATCGACGATTTCTGGCAGCGCGCCGTCGTCGGCGTGCTCATCATCGGGTCGATCGTGCTCGATCGCGTGCTCGCGGTGCGTCAGCACCGAAGGCTCGTCGCCCAACGGGAGGAGGCCCGATGACCGTCGCGACCGAGACCGTCCCCGTGCGGCTGTACGCCCCGCACGCCCGCCCGGCGTGGCGCCGCGTGGTGCTCACGCGCGAGTCGGCGATCATCGGCATCCTGCTCGTCGTCGTCGTCGTCGCCCTGCTGACGGTGCGCAACTTCGACAGCCCGCTGACGGTCACCTATCTGCTGCGGGACGTCGCGCCGATCCTGCTCATCGCGCTGCCGATGACGCTCATCATCATCACCGAGGAGATCGACCTGTCGGTGGCATCCGTCGTCGGGCTCGCCAGCGTGATGACCGGCATCCTCACTCAGGGCGGCGTGCCGTTCGCGCTTGCGGCGGTGCTCGCGATCATCGTCGGGGCGATCGCGGGAGCGCTGAACGGGTTCCTCGTCACCGTCGTCGGACTGCCGTCGCTCGCCGTCACGATCGGCACGCTGGCGCTGTTCCGTGGCATCGCCGTGGGGCTCTTGGGTACGACGGCCGTCACGGACTTCCCCGAGGAATGGAGCGACCTCGCCAAAGCCAACATCCCCGGCACACCGATCCCCGGGATCATGGTGCCCTTCATCGTGCTGGCCATCGCCTTCGCGGTGCTGCTGCACTTCACGCCGTTCGGCCGGTCGCTCTACGCCATCGGTCTCAACAAGGAGGCGGCCCACTTCTCGGGTATCGACGTCGGGCGGGCGAAGTTCGTGCTGTTCGTGATGTCGGGTACCGTGTCGGGCTTCGCTGGCGTGTACTTCACGCTGCTGTACTCCAACGCGCGCGGCGACAACGCGATGGGGATGGAGCTGCAGATCATCGCCGCCGTGCTGCTGGGCGGGGTGTCGATCTTCGGCGGGCGCGGGGCCCTCCACGGCGTCATAGCCGGCGTGCTGCTGATCGGGACCCTCGGCAGTGCGCTGCGCCTCGCCGGCGTCACCAGCGACATCATCAACGTCATCACCGGCGTGCTGCTGATCGTCTCGGTCGTCTCGGCCAGCGTTCTGGGTTGGGCGCACGCGCGCCGCACCGCCGCGGTCGGGCGACGGCGCGGGCTGCGGGCTGCGGAACGTGCCGTTGCGGGCGGCACGGCGGGCGGTGTTGCGGCCGACCCCGCTCGCGGCGCGGCTCGCGGCGTTGCGGCCGATCCTCTGCGCGCACCTGCGGCCGACCCGGCTCGCGACCCGCACGGGTGACGCGCGCGCAACGTGGCATCCGCCCGAGCCCTCCCTCCACGACCACGCACCTGAACACACCCGCGAGAACCTCGCACCACGGAAGGAAACACAGATGTTCGCAATGAAGCGCACGCGGCGCGCAGGAATCGCCGCCGCCCTCGCCCTGGGCGTCACGCTCGCCGCCGCAGGATGCTCCGGTGGAGGCGGTGGCACCGGAGGCGGTGACGGCGGCGACGAGGATGCCGAGATCTCGATCACGATGCTGCCGAAGAACCTCGGCAACCCGTACTTCGACACCTCGACGGGTGGAGCCGAGGAGGCATCGGGGGAGTTCGGCGGCACCTTCGAGGAGGTCGGGCCCAGCGAGGCATCGCCCACGTCGCAGGTCAGCTACATCCAGACCGCGGCGCAGCAGGGTGTCGGCGGGCTCATCGTCTCGGCGAACGACCCCGAGGCGATCTGCGACGCGCTCGACGAGGCACGCTCGGCCGGCGTCAAGGTGGTCACCTTCGACTCGGACACCAACCCCGATTGCCGTGACCTGTTCATCAACCAGGCCACCTCCGACGGGATCGCGCAGGTGCAGGTGGACCTGATCGCGGAGCAGATCGGCGGATCGGGGCAGATCGCGATCCTCTCCGCCTCGGCCAACGCGACCAACCAGAACGCCTGGATCGAGCTGATGGAGGAGGAGCTGGCCGCCAGCCACCCCGATATCGAACTGGTGCAGGTCGTCTACGGTGACGACGACGACCAGACGTCGTTCGACCGCACGGCGGCGCTGCTGCAGACATACCCCGAGCTGAAGGGCATCGTGTCGCCGACCACCGTGGGCATCGCCGCTGCGGCGCGGTACCTGTCGACATCGGAGTTCAAGGGCAAGGTGGCGCTGACCGGCCTCGGTACGCCGAACCAGATGCGCGAGTACGTCGAGGACGGAACCGTGACCGCCTTCGCACTGTGGAACCCGGCCGACCTCGGCTACCTGGCGGCGTTCGCCACGCAGGCGCTGATCTCCGGTGAGATCGCCGGTGAGGAGGGAGACACGTTCGAGGCGGGCAAGCTGGGCTCGTTCGAGGTGGGGCCAGACGGCGGCGTTCTGCTCGGCGACCCGTTCGTGTTCGATGCGGAGAACATCGGCGACTTCGACTTCTGAGTCGACGTCGGTTCAGGGCCCGGTCGGAGTTCGCTCCGGTCGGGCCCTGTCGCGTCGTCGCCGTCAGGACGCCGGGCTGTCGGGATCGAGGGTCTTGAGCGTCTCCTCCTCGGCCGGGTTGTCGGCCTGGAGCTGGTTCTCGGTGCCTTCGTCCCCGCCGAGCGGCGCGTTCTCGTCGATGGGTTCCTGTGCGTTGTCGCGGTCCTGGTCCATGCCGGCCACGCTAGGTGCCGCGGCATCCACCCGTATAGGGCTTGCATTCCCCGCCGAGTGAGTATTCGACGCGGCGAGTGAGCATTCGCACCGGCTCTAGCGAGCGACCGCGAATACTCACTCGAGACCGCGAATACTCACTCGGCAGCGGGGGGAGGGGCGGTCGAGCGCCGCACCTCCAGGCGCGGCTGGAAGACGACGTTGTGCTCGGGTGGCATCCCGGCCATGAGTGCCTGCATGCGCGCCCACGCGAGCGTGCCGAGTACGTCGTGCGGCACCGAGGCGGTCGTCAGCGACGGCGACAGGAACCGCGCGAACGGGATGTCGTCGAAACCGGTGACGGACACATCGTCGGGCACCCGGATGCCGCGCTCCACGAGCCCGTGCACGAGCCCCACCGCGACGAGGTCGTTGAAGGCGAGCGCCGCCGTCGCACCCGAGGACGCCACAGCCTCCACGGCCGCGAGCCCGTCTTCGCTGCCCGCACCCCCGGCGACGTGGATGATCGTGACGTCGCCCACCGTCTCGGCGAAGTCGCCGAGCCCTTTGATGCGGTTGGCGTTCGCGACGCCCTCGGGGCCCGCGACGTACACCAGCCGGCGGTGCCCCAGTGCATACAGATGCTGCGCGATCAGTTCGAACCCGGCTCGCGAATCCACCGACAGGGTGGGCGCGGTCACCCGGGGACTCGAACGGTTCATCAGCACCACGGGGCCCAGTGTCGCCGTCGTCCGCTCGAGATCGTCCTCGCTCATGCGCGGCGCGCACAGCACGATGGCGTCGCAGCGGCTGCGCACCTCGGCGGCGAGCACGGGCTCGTCGGCCGCGGATTCGGCCGAGTCCGCCACGAGCACGCGGTAGCCGTCGGTGGCGGCCGCCTTGCTCAACCCCGCCAGCACCGTCTGGAAGGCAGGATTGGCGAGGTCGGGCACGAGGAAGGCGATCGCCTTGGTCTTTCCGAGCGCGAAGCTGCGCGCCAGATGGTTGGGGGAATAGTTCAATTGCGCGGCCGACGCGCGTACCCGCTCACCCACCTCGGGTTCCCCCAGAAAGCGGCCATTCATCACGCGAGACACCGTCGCCGGCGACACCCCCGCGTGGTTGGCCACGTCGGCGATCGTCGTCGCGCCTGTCTTGGCCATCGGGCTCCCCTCCTGCACACGGGCGTCGTCGCCACGGTTCAGCACCATCCTAAGAGGGTGAAAGCGGTTTCCCCACACCACGTCTCCGCCGCCCGTCGTACCCCTGCCCGCATTGCCAGCGCCCGTGAAAGCGGTTTCTTGTAGTCTGGACCCGCACACGACCCGAAGGAGCGCCGTGACCACTCTCGATTTCCTCTCCGTTTCCGGAGCCGACCTCGTCGACCCCGCCGGCACGCCCGTGCGGCTGGCCGGGGTGGGGCTCGGCGGCTGGATGAACATGGAGAACTTCATCACCGGCTACCCCGGCGACGAGGGCACGATGCGCCGGCTCCTGCGCGACCGCATGGGAAGCGAGGCGTACGACGCGTTCTTCGACGCGTTCTCCCGCGACTTCTTCGACGAGGCGGATGCCGCACACCTGGCATCCCTCGGCATCAACAGCGTCCGCATCCCCTTCAACTACCGCCACTTCGAAGACGACCGGGCGCCCTTCGAGCTGAAGGAGGAGGGCTTCGCGCGGCTCGACCGCGTCGTGCGCCTGCTCGGCGAGCACGGCATCTACTCGATCCTCGACCTGCACGCGCTCCCCGGACGACAGAACCAGCACTGGCACAGCGACAACCCGACTCACATCGCCGAGTTCTGGAACCAGCGTCATTTTCAGGACCGCGTCGTGCACCTGTGGGAAGCCCTCGCGGACCGCTACAAGAACCGCCCCGAGGTCGCGGGGTTCAACCCGATAAACGAGCCGAGCGATCCGACCGGCGAAGCTCTGCCGGCATTCTACGAGCGGCTCGAGGGCGCCATTCGCGCGATCGACCCCCGCCACATCCTCTTCCTCGACGGCAACCGGTACTCCACGGACTTCTCGTTCCTCGACAGCCGCACCGAACCCATGGCCAACACCGTCTACACGGCCCACGACTACGCGCTGCCGGGCATCACGAGCGCGACGGCGTACCCGGGCGTCACGCGCGGCGAGTACTTCGACCGCGCCGTGGTCGAGGAGACGTTTCTGCGCCGCACCGAGTACATGCGCCGCACCGGCACGCCCATCTGGATCGGCGAGTTCGGCCCGGTGTACTCCGCCGACCGCTCCCAGGACGCGTGGCGCCTGCAGCTGCTGCGCGATCAGCTGGAGATCTACCGCGAGCACGGCGCCAGCTGGGCGTTGTGGACCTACAAGGACATCGGACTGCAGGGCCTCGTCTCGGCACACGCGGACAGCGCGTACCTCGAGCTCGTCGGCGAGGTCGTGGAGAAGAAGCGACGCCTGGGCGTGGACTCGTGGGGCGGGTCGGATGCCGGCGTCCGCGACGTGCTCGACCCCATCGACGCGATGTTCGACCGCGAGTTCCCCGACTACCGCCCGTATCCGTGGGGGCGTCAGCCGCACATCGCGGTGCTCGTGCGGCACATCCTCTTCGCCGAGCCGCTCGCCGAGGAGTTCGCCGACCGGTTCCGCGGCGTTGACCCCGAGCGGGCGCGCGAACTCGCGGCATCCTTCCGTTTCGACGCGTGCGATGAGCGCGCCGGGCTCTCCGCCGTGCTGCGCGAGCACCTGCGCGGCTGAGCCCGCGGCTCTCCGGCGGCTGCTCGCCTGTCGCAATATGTCGCTGTTCGGGCCGTGAAGCGACAACATGCGACAGGGGAGCACCGCACCCGGGGCGACGGCCGGCGGCGCCGCGCTCAGAACCGGGGCGGAGTGAAGCCCGGTGCCGTGCGGGCGCCGACGCGACCGCCGGCCAGCGCCACGCGTTCGTTCGGCGTGACGGCAAGGGGAATCTCGTCATCCCCGACGCGCAGGGTGCCGCGCACCTCCCCTGCCGCCAGCCCGACGACCGCCGCGACCTCGCCGTCGGCATCGAGCACGACCCGCCAGCCGCGGGGGAAATCCAGCCACCGCACGCCGCCGCGGTGCACCTCGATGCGTTCGTCGTCTCCGACGAGCTCGTAGCGCACCCCTGCCACGGTGCGCGCGGCGCCGGTGGCCGTGGGCGCCTGGCCGTGGGCGAGCCGTGTCGGGGTCAACCCGCTCAGCCAGACCTCGCCGTCGGGGCGGGGGAGGATGCCGGCGTCGCGCTCGAACGTGTCCAGCAGCCACAGGATCGACGGTGAATACACCTCGGTGTAGCCGGCGTCGCCGGTGGTCGGGTCGTAGCACTGCGCGAACCGGTCATGTCCGGCCATCGCCGCCAGCAGCGGGGCGTGCGTCAGCGCGAGTTCGGCGACGCGGCCGTGGTGCTCGAAGGCGTGCGCGGCGCGCAGCAGCGTCAGCGCGTTCACCGGTCCCGCCCACGAGTTGCGGGTGTGGTCGCCGTCGAAGCGCGGATCGTCCATCGATATCGAGGTGAACCCTGCCAGCGACAGGAACCGGCGCGTGTTCATGAGGTGGTCCTCGAGCGCCGCGGCGAAGTCGTCGTCGTCACCGATCTCGCACGCGAGCACCCGCAGCAGCACATCGGAGTCGACCCTCACATGCGCCCCGTCCGCAGCGCGGTCGTAGAACATGCCGCCCACCGCGCACTGCTCGTGCAGCGCGGCCCGTGAGGCGGCCGCCCTCTCGCGCCAGGGCGCGGCGTCCTCACCGAGCTCTGCGGCGATGAGTGCCAGATACTCCCGCTGACAGGCGGCGTTGGCGGTGAGGTCGGGGGCCACCAGGGGCAGCAGCGGCACGCCGGGGTCGAACGTCGCGGCATCCCCTCGATGACAGCGCTCGGGCATGTGCCAGAAGCGCGGGGACAGATCGTGGCCGGTGTCGTAGGTGCAGAACGCCTCGACGCCGCCGGTGCCGCGGGTGTCGCGGTGGGCGGCCAGCCATGCGTCGTTTCGCGCCATCGCCTCGTGCATGCGGGCGAGATAGTCGAGGTCACGGCCGGTGAGCAGGTAGTGGTTCCACACGCACCGCGCGAGCGGCGTGACGGTCTGGATCTGGGTGAACGCCGGGCCGTCGGCGGTGATCTTGTACGGCAGCAACCCGTCGGAGCGCTGCGCCTCGGCGAAGGCGAGGTGCGTGGCGCGGGTCACCGACGGGGCGAAGCGGTCGAGCATCTCGGCGTTGATCGTGGCCGTGCTCTCCAGCCACGCACCGTGGTAGACGCCGCCCTCGTGCAGCAGCGGCGCACTGTCGCCGATGGGGGCGATGCAGCCGCGCAGCTCCCGCCAGGCCTGGTGCCAGCGCTGCTCCAGGCCACCGCCGAGTGCGACGAAGCGGATGCCGGCGGCATCGACCTCGCGGGCGACGGGGTCACCGGCGGCATCCATCAAGGGCGCGTCGGCCTGGCGCAGCCGCGCCAGCGCGGTCTGGATCGGTGTCATGGTCTCCTCGTCCTGTGAAAACCTCTCGCGACGCGCAGGCGTGGGCGGACTCCCCGTCGGAGAGCCCGCCCACGCCGGGTGCGGTCAGCCGTTGGCGAGCGCCGCCGTCAACTCTTCCACCCACTGGCGAGCGCCGTCCTCAGCGCTGGTGTTGCCGAAGAGGATGTCGGATTCGATGCGCTGTGACAGCTCGTTGAGCATTGCCCCGCCCGCCGGCTGCGGCGGTGCTTCGACGCCCACCTCCAGCACGGTGCCGACGTACTCCGCCGACAGCGCGTCGGCAGGAGCCAGGAGCGGCTCCACGACGGCCAGGGTGTCGGGGTTGAACGGCAGACCGCGGTTGGCCAGGATCAGCTCCGCGGGCGCCGGCTGGTTCAGCAGCCAGTCCACGAGCAGGGCAGCCGCCTCGGGGTGATCGGTCTCGGAGGCGATCGCCCAGAATTGCGACGGCAGCACCGCGACGCCGGAGACATCGGTGGACGACGGCGGGGTGAGGATCTGAACCTCAGCGCCGGTGCCGCCCTGGTAGGCGCCGATCTGGTTGCTGTAGGCGAAGGTCATCCCGGCTCTGCCCGTGCCGAAGAGCGAGAGGTCGGGCGTGACGTTCCAGTGCTCCACGATCACCGACGGGTCGGGAAGGCCGCCGCCCTCGACGAGCTCCTGCTCCATCTCGTACCACTGCTGGATCACGTCGGCGTCGACCGTCAGCTCGCCGTCCCAGCCGTAGATGCCGGTCTCGGTGTACTGGGCGGCATAGGTGCCCAGAACGTCCTGCACACGCAGGTCGAGTCCGACGATGCCGTCGCCGGCATTGGCCGAGACCTCGTTGGCGATGTCGGTGAAGTCCTCCCAGGTCCACGATGCGTCGGGGAGTTCCACTCCGGCCGCCTCGAAGATGGTGGGGTTGATCAGCACGCCGATCGCGTTGCCGCCGGTGGGCAGGCCGTAGAGCGTGTCGTTCACCGTCGCGCTCGTGAGCGTGAAGTCGGGGTACGCGTCGGTCGGCAGCTGCTCGCTGACGGTCGAGAGATCGAGCAGGGCGCCCGCCGCCCCGTACTCCTGCGGCTTCGCGCCGCCGAGGGCGAAGACGTCGGGTGCGGTTCCCGACGCGAAGTCGGTGGCCAGGCGGTTGAAGAGGTCGTCCGGGGCGCCGACGGGCTGCTCGACGACTGTGATGTTCGGGTATTCCGCCTCGAACAGGTCGATCGCCTCGGCCATGATCGCCGACCGCTCGTCGTTGCCCCACCAGGCGATCTGCAGTTCGATCTCCTCTTCGGGATCGAAGCCGCCGCTCGCCGCGGGGGCGGGGTCTGCTGCGCCGGAGCAGCCCGAGAGGGCCAGCGCCGCGACGAGGATGGTCCCGGCTGCCGCGCGGGCCGCGATGGGTCGTGGTGAACGCGTCATTGCGCCTCTTTTCGTGTCGTGTCCCCGGGTGCCTGCTTCGGCGCCCCGTTCGGAGGCGGGCGCCGCCGAACGCACGCGGCATCGGAAGAAACCGCTTTCACCGGAAAGTAGCAGTGGCGCTCCACGGTGTCAATTGTTGATGCAACGTCGTTATGCAAGGCGGATGCCGCGGTCAGTGCGAAGGCCTGTGATTACGGACCCAGGGGATCGTTTGACCTCGTCCCCTTGAGTGGTCCATACTGATCGGCGCACGTGAAAGCGGTTTCTTCCATGTGCCCCCGAACGAGACGAGGAGGTCTCCGTGAGCAGCATCGGCGAGTTGCGCAAGATCGCGCGCCAACCGCGCGGCACGGGCGGTGCGCGCGGCGGTCGCACCCGCAACCCCGACAACAAGGCGGGGTACCTTTTTCTCGCGCCGTGGCTGATCGGCGTCGTGGTGTTCACCATCGGCCCCATGCTCGCGTCGCTGTACCTCGCGTTCACGGACTACAACCTGCTGCAGCCGCCGCGGTGGTCGGGTTTGGACAACATCGTCGAGATGCTCGGCGACGCCCGCCTGTGGAACTCCCTGCGAGTGACGCTGACCTACGTCATCGTCTCGGTGCCGCTGCAGCTGGCGCTGGCCCTGGCCGTCGCGATGCTGCTGGATCGCGGCATGAAGGGCCTGGCGTTCTACCGGTCGGTCTTCTACCTGCCGAGCCTGTTGGGCGGGTCGGTGGCCATCGCGATCCTCTGGCGTCAGGTCTTCGGCAAGGACGGGATCGTCAACTCGTTCCTGGCCGTGTTCGGCATCGAGGGTCCTGGATGGATATCCCATCCCGACTACGCGCTGGCGACGATCATCATCCTTCACGTCTGGACGTTCGGGTCGCCGATGGTGATCTTCCTCGCAGGGCTCCGCCAGATCCCGGAGATGTACTACGAGGCCGCCCAGATGGACGGCGCCGGCAAGATCCGCCGGTTCTTCTCGATCACCTTCCCGCTGCTGACGCCGATCATCTTCTTCAACCTGGTGCTCCAGATCATCTTCGCGTTCCAGTCGTTCACGCAAGCCTACATCGTGTCGGGAGGCACGGGCGGTCCGTCGGATTCGACCATGTTCTTCACGCTCTACCTCTACAAGGAGGCGTTCACCGAACTGAACATGGGGTACGCCTCGGCCATGGCGTGGTTCCTGCTGCTGATCATCGGCGGCTTCACCGCCTTCAACTTCTGGCTGTCGAAGTTCTGGGTGTTCTATGACGACTGAGCAGCCCGGCCCCGCCCCCATCTACGTCCGCGCGGAAGAGAGCACCATGACCACCACGACCGACGCCACCCTGGCCGTCGTCCTGCCGAACGCAGGCGACGACGAGCGCCGTCGCCTGCGCCGCCGGGGCAACGTCCGATCGGTGTTCAAGCACGCCGGACTCATCCTGCTGTCGATCGTGATGATCTACCCGCTCATCTGGCTGGTCGTGTCGTCGCTGAAGCCCAACGCCGACATCTTCACCGACCTCGGCATCTTCACCACCGACCTCACCCTCGAGAACTACATACGCGGGTGGACCGCCCAGCAGCTGCCGTTCAGCGTGTTCCTGATGAACTCCACGATCCTCGTGGTGGGCGCGATCATCGGAAACCTCGTGTCGTGCTCGCTTGCGGCATACGCGTTCGCCCGCCTGAAGTTCTGGGGACGCAACGCCTACTTCGTGATCATGCTGGGCACGATCATGCTGCCCTTCCACGTGGTGCTGGTGCCGCAGTTCATCATCTTCCGCGAGCTCGGCTGGCTCGAGACGTTCCTCCCTCTCATCGTGCCGAAGTTCCTCGCCACCGACGCGTTCTTCGTCTTCCTGATGGTGCAGTTCATCCGCGGGCTCCCGAAGGAGATCTTCGAGGCGGCGCGCATCGACGGCGCAGGCCACGCCCGCATCTTCGGTCAGGTCACTTTGCCGCTCATGGTGCCGGCGCTCGCGACGACGACGATCTTCACGTTCATCTGGACGTGGGGCGACTTCTTCGGCCCGCTCATCTATCTGCGCACGCGCGACAACTTCCCGGTCTCGGTCGCGCTGAAGGGGTTCATCGACGCACAGTCCTCGTCGAACTACGGCGCGATGTTCGCGATGTCGGTCGTCTCGCTCATCCCGCTGTTCCTGGCGTTCCTGATCGGCCAGAAGTACCTGGTCAAGGGCATCGCCACGACCGGTATCAAGTGAGGGCCGCCATGCGCACTCGATACGCCCTGGTGGGCACCGGCAGCCGAGCCCAGATGTACATCGACGCCATCACCGGCCCCCACGCCGACACCGCGGAGCTGGTCGCGTGGAGCGACACCAACCCGGGCCGGATGGACTGGTACGAGCGAAGTCTCGTGGATGCCGGTGCGCCGGTGCCCGCGCGGTTCGCGCCGGCCGAGCTTGCCGAGGCGGTGCGCCGCCACCGCGTGGACCGGGTGATCGTCACGTCACCGGACTGGACCCATGACGACCACGTCGTCACCGCGCTCGAGGCCGGCGCGGGCGCCATCGTCGAGAAGCCGCTGACGACCACCGCGGCCGGGGTGCGCCGCATCGCCGAAGCCGCCGAGCGGACCGGGCTGCCGGTCGTGGTCACGTTCAACTACCGGTACTCGCCGCGCAACAGCGCGCTGAAGCAGGTGATCGCCTCGGGCGAGATCGGCGAGGTGACGTCGGTGCACTTCGAGTGGGTGCTCGACACCGCCCACGGCGCGGACTACTTCCGGCGCTGGCACCGCGACAAGGAGAGCTCCGGGGGGCTCCTCATCCACAAGGCCAGCCACCACTTCGACTTGGTCAACTGGTGGATCGGCGACGCGCCCACCCGGGTGTTCGCCAGTGGCGGCCTGCGGTTCTACGGGGCCGACAACGCCGCGCGGCGTGGCCTTGGCCCCCGGCCCGCGCGGGGGACAGACGACTCGCCGCTGCGCGACGCGTTCAGCCTCGACCTGCGCGACGACCCGACGCTGCGGGGCCTGTACCTGGAGCAGGAGGCGTACGACGGCTACCTGCGCGACCGGGACGTGTTCGATGCCGGCATCACGATCGAGGACAACCTCGCGCTCGTGGTGGACTACGCCGGGGGCGCATCGATGTCGTATGCGCTCAACGCGCACTCGCCGTGGGAGGGGTACACCGTAGCCGTCAACGGCACCCGCGGTCGTGCCGAGCTGACGGTCGTCGAGCGCGGGGCGGTGCTCGTCGCGGACAACGGTCGCCCCGTGGTGGACCCGAGCGCGCGGCCCGACGCGGTGCGCGACGACGACGGTCGGCCGGTCAGTGAGCGACTGGTGGTCCAGCGTCACTTCGACGTGGCGCGGGAGGTGCCGATCCCCGAGGGCGAGGGCGGGCACGGCGGCGGTGACGTGCAGCTGTTGCGGGACCTGTTCGTGGGAGCTGCGGACGATCCGCTCGGCCGCGCCGCGACGTGGGACGACGGGGTGCGCTCGGTGTCTGTCGGCCTCGCCGGCAACCGCTCCCTCGAGACCGGCCAGGCGGTGCGAACCGCCGAGCTGTCGCTGGGCCCTGCCCGCGCCGCCTTGGCCGCCGAGTGAGCATTCGCGCCACCGAGTAAGTATTCGACGCGAGTACTCACTCGAGGGGTCGAATACTCACTCGCTCGGGTGGGAGGGGAGGAGCACCTCCGCGGGGCCGGGGTACTCGACCGCGTCCACCACGAGCGTCGTCCCCGCCGGCAGGGTCACCCACAGCTCGCCCGGCCGCGCGTCGGTGACGATGTCGCCGTGCGGCGTGGGGGTGACGGCAGCCGCCCACCCCAGCGATCCGAGGCGCGGGTCCACCGTGAACCGTCGCCACCCGTCGGCGAGCGGGCGGATGCCGAGCACGAGCTCGGGCAGCAGCGCCGCCGGGCCCGCGGACCAGGCGTGGCAGAGGCTCTTGCCGAACGGGCGGCCGTACATCTCCCAGGGGGAGCCGGCGTCGACGAATTCCTCCCAGAAGGTCGTCGCGCCCGCGTCGAGCATGCCCGACCACAGGCGGCGCACCTCTGCCACGGCCGCGTTCCGCTCGCCGGCACGGCCGAGCGCCAGCAGGGCGAAGGCGCGCATGAAGGGCGTTCCGCCCGCCGACTGCGCGAGGAGGGCTGAGGCCGGCGACGGGTCGGAATCGAGCCCGGCGAGGATCGCGAGGAAGTTGGGATAGGCGCTCGCGCACTCCGCCTCGTCGAGGTATTCGCTCCAGAGGCGTTCGGCGGGGCGCCACGCGCGCTCCACCAGCACTGTCTTCAGTGCGGCGGCAGCGGCATGCCAGCGGGCGCTCCCGGGATGTCCCGCCGCCTCGAGCACCAGCGCGGCGCTGGTCAGTGCCCAGTGCCAGAGGATCTGGAGGGCCGTCGGGGTGCCGTCTTCGCGGACCGATACCCCCCAGTCCAGGAAGACCGCGCCCGGTCCGGCATGCGCGAACGACCCCGCGACGCGCGGCGGACGCAGGACCCCGTCGGCATCCGCATGGGCCGCGAGGTCCGTCATGAACGCGTGCACGTGCTCGGCTTCGTCGAGTGCGAAGTCGACGTCGCCGAACTGTCGCTGATAGAGCCCGTGCGAGATGACCCACCAGAGCGAGTAGTCCGAGATTCCGTTGACGTATCCGTGGGTCGGTCGTCCGAGGGCGCGCAGCGTCGTGCGCACGATGTCCGCGTCGGCGAAGGCGGCGGCGTTGGTCAGCACCCCGAGGGCGTGGTCCCCCATCCATGGCATCCGATCGCGCTTGATCCCGTCGACCAGAAGCGTCTGCATGCACAGGCGCAGGGTGTAGGCGCTCGTCGCCCAGATGCGGTTAAGCGCCTCGTCGTCGGTGAGGAAGGCTCCCCGCCGCGGCGCGGGGCGCACGTGGGCGTGCACCGTCACGGTGGTCGCGACGGCGCCGGTCACGGCGGCGTAGCGAAAGCCCAGCGCGTGGTCGCTGAGGTAGACCCCGGGTGCTGTCTCGGTGAGGTCGAACCGGCTCTCGCCGGCGCCGGGCCCCGCGGCGGCCTCCTCCGGCGACTCGCCCGTGGTGAGGACGGGACGGGATGCCGCGACGATCTGCACGCGCCCGAGCACGGGCGCGTCGAGCCCGTACAGGTCGGATCCGGCGTCGGAGATCGGGCGCAGCGGGAGTTCGACGGTCGGCTCGCCGCGCTCGTGCGGAGGCACGTCGTCGCCGGGCCGCGGCGACACCCGCTCCCATCGCGCGCCGTCCATCGACGCCTCCCACGTCCAGCCGACGGCGGGGAGGGCTGCGGCTGGGGGGATCGTCGCGTCCGCCGTGCGCACCTCGATCTCGAGGATCGAGCCCGCGGCAAGAGACGATGTGTCGATGACGCCGTCCGCGCCGAGGGGGAGCGCCACCCCGTCGGCGCGTGCCGTCGCCTCGCCGGTGGTCAGCGGGGCGAGAGAGGGGGTCGAAGCGGGCAGCCGCGTCCGGAAGATCGCCCGCCGGGCGGTCCCGCCCACGTTCTCGGCGTAGTCGACGTGCCGGTTGGCGCCGCGTCCTTGCGCGATCAGGCGATGGAGGGCCCCGGCCTCGTATTGGGTGGGCGGGTAGAACCAGTCGCGCCCGGAAGCCGCGGGGAGCAGATCGGGCAGCCGGTCTGCTCCCGCGGCGCGGGAGAGGGCGACGAGGCGGTCCCTGTCCCAGCGGGCGGGTCGGTCGTCGCGGTGCCCGTGCGTCACGACGAGGGCGCGTCGCTGGGCACGACCGCGGCGGCGGTCACCTCCAGGCGGTGGCGTCCGTGGGCCAGCGTCGCGGGCGCGGGCGCGGGCGCGCCGTCGACGGTGACGGTCGACCGCGACGTGGTCGGCAGGTCGAGGTGCGCGCGCACGCCGAAGGGCACGGTGAGCTCGGCGCGGAAGGCGCCGTCGTCCATGACCTCCCAATCGATCGCCAGGATGCCGTAGGGCGTGCGCACCTGGGCGCGGGCGTGACGCAGGCTCTCGGCGGGGCGGGGCGCGATCCGCACCGCCCGGTAGCCGGGCTCGATCGGGTCGAGACCCGCCACCGTGCGATAGACCCAGTCGATGACCGCCCCGTACGCGTAGTGGTTGAAGGAGATCATGCTGTCCCCTTCCTTCGAGTCCATGGCCCCGTTGTGGATGGTCCCGTCCGGCTTGATCGCGTCCCAGCGCTCCCACACCGTGGTCGCGCCGCGATCGACCTGGTACAGCCACGAGGGCGCCTCGCGGCGCAGCAGCATCCGATAGGCCTCCGTGAGGTGGCCGTTGCGGCTGAGCGCGAACAGGACGAGCGGCGTGCCGAGGAACCCGGTGGCGATCCTGCCGTTCTCGGCGCGGACGTTGGCGGCCAGGGCCTCGGCGAGTGCCGCGCGCTCGCCCTCGGGGGCGATGTCGAACTCGAGGCACAGTGCGGCACCGGTCTGAGTGAGCAGCGCCTCGTCCTGCCAGCGGTCCCAGACGGCTGCGGCCACCCGCGAAGCGAGCTCACGGTGCGCCGTGGCATCCTCGCCGAGGATCTCCTCCGCGCGGGCCAGCAGTGCGGCAGATCGCGCGTAGAAGCAGTTCGCCACGAACAGCGGAGAGGTCTTGGCCTCCCAGGGCCGGTCGCCCGGGGCGTCGGGGTCGAGCCAGTCGCCGTATTGGAAAGGCTCTTCCGGAAGGAGCACGTCGGATCCGGCGCGCCGACGGAGGTGCTCGACCCAGCGTCGCATGCTGGTCAGCTGCACCCGCAGCACCTCGGCGGAGCCGTAGGCGTCGTAGCTGGCCATGGGGACGATGGTGGCCGCGTCGGCCCACCCGGCGCGTCCCATATCGTCGACGGCCGCCCCGCCCATCAGCAGATCGCCGGGCACGATGATGTTGGGGACGAGCGAGGCCACCGCGCCGTCGTCATCCTGCTCCACTTCGAGGTCGCGCAGCCACGACGCCCAGAAGGACTCACTGTCGAACAGCGTGTTGGCGGTGGCGGCGAACGCCTGCGCGTCGCCGGTCCAGCCCAGCCGCTCGTCACGCTGAGGGCAGTCGGTGGGCAGCGAGACGAAGTTGTCGCGCTGCGACCATGCGACGTTTTCGTGGAATCGGTCGAGCGCGGCGTGGGAGCTGTGGAACTCCGAGCGCGGCCGCAGGTCGCTGGAGATCGCGACGGCGTCGGCGGAGATGATCTGCACGTCGCCGACGACCTCCGCGTAGCGGAATCCGTGGAAGGTGAACACCGGCTCGAGCTTGTGACGGCCGTCGCGATCGAGCACATAGGTGTCGGTCGCCTTGGCCGTGCGCAGCGCCGCCGTGTGCAGCGCCCCGTCGGGCTCGAGCACCTCGGCGTGGCGCACGGTGACGGTCGCGCCGCGCCTGCCCTCGACGTCGAGCCGTACCCAGCCGGAGATGTTCTGGTGGGCGTCCAGCGCGATCGCGCCGTCGCGCTCTGTCAGCGACATCGGCAGCGTGGCGATCTCGCGCACCGGGACGAGGGGCCGGGGGATGAACACGTCGCGGTCGAACGGCACGATCCGGGCCGGCTGCCAGTGACTGTCGTCGAAACCTGGGGACGCGCTGTCGACGGCGGCCGTGAGGTCGATGGCGGTGCCGTCGTAGATGCTCGCGCAACGCACCGCGCCGAAGCCACCCCGCCAGGTGGTGTCGGTCACGAGGGTCGCGACGTGGCCGTCGCGGTCGGTGAGCTCGAGCTGGGCGATGGGGCCGATGCGGTCGCCGTAGATCTCCGTGCGGTCCGCGAAGCCCATGCGGCCGCGGTACCAGCCGTCGGCCACAGTGATCTCTATCGCGTTGGCGCCGACCCGCAGGTTCCGGCCCACGTCCACCGTGTCCAGCAGGATGCGCTCCTGGTACGACGTCCACCCCGGGTTCAGGATGCCGTCGGTGACGCGCTCGCCGTTGACGCGCACCTCGTAGACCCCGAGTGCCGAGATGTACAGGCGTGCGCGTAGCGGCACGGCTTCGAGGGTGAACTCCCTGCGGAAGACAGGTGCGGGCCCCTCGGTGACGCTGTCGATGTCGATCACCTCGGCCGTCAGCTCGGCGGCGGTGATCGCGCCCTCCACGGTGAGCGTCTCGCTCCAGGCGGTCCAGCCGTCAGGGGTCCCGATCCGTACGCGGTGTTCGCGGATCTCGCGCGGTGCCAGGGGTACGGTGCCGGCGGGGATGTCGATGGCCGCAGAGGACGGCACCACATCTGAAGCGATCCAGTCGCCCCCCGTGGCGCGTGTCTGCACCTCGTATCCGAGTTGGCAGGCGGCGGCCGCGTCCGACTCGGCCTCCCATCGCAAGAGCACGGGACCCGGTGGAACCGCGGTGAGTCGGTCGTCGTGCTGGCAGCGCAGCCGAGTGACGCGCGTCTGCGACGTAGCGTCGTGGGTGGGGGGCAAGACGGTCATCGTCTTCCTCTCGAGATCAAGGCGTCAATGAATCGCTTCAAACGCGGTCGTCTCGACCCTATGGCGACGGACCAAACTGCGTCAACCGCAACAAAACGCGGTTGTCGTCACTTCTGGAGGTTCTCTGAGGTCCTTTTGACATCGCGGGCTCGGAGGCCTACATTCACATCCAAGTGAATCGCTTCAACATCGTTGCCGAAGCCGGTGACGAGGTCTACAAGGAGGTAAACCATGGCAAACGCGCAACCGCGTCGACTGGCGCTGGGCGCCGCAGGGATGGTGGCCGCGCTGACGCTGGTCGGCTGCGCCGGCGGCGGGGACGCTGGGGACGGCAGCGAGCTGTCGGTCTACATCGACAGCAACCCGTCCTCGATCGCCCTGTGGGAGGCCCTCGTCGAGGGATACGCCGAGGTCAACCCCGACGTCACCATCGAGATCGAGACGCACCCCGCCGGTGGCGAGGGCGACAACCTCGTCAAGACGCGCCTGTCGACCGGCGACATGAACGACATGTTCTGGTACAACTCCGGTTCCCTGATGAAGGCGCTGAACCCGGAGAAGACGCTCGTCGCCCTGGACGACCAGGACTGGATCGACGCGATCGACGAGAACTTCATCCAGGCCGTCTCGACCGAGGACGGCATCTACGGCGCCCCCGTCGGCGCGTCGTTCGCCGGCGCCATCGTCTACAACAAGGACATCTACGCCCAGCTCGGGCTCGAGGTCCCCACCACGTGGGACGAGTTCATCGCCAACGCGAAGGCGGTGACCGACGCCGGTCTCGTCGGCGTCATCCAGAGCTACGGCGACGCGTGGACCTCCCAGGTGCCGGTGCTGGGCGACTTCTACAACGTCACCGCCGTCGAACCCGACTGGGCCGAGCAGTACACCGCGGGTGAAGCCAAGTTCGTGAACGAGCCCGCTCTGGCCGGCTTCCAGCACCTGCAGGACGTCTACGACGCCGGCGTGCTGAACCGGGACTTCGCATCCGCCACCTACGACGACGCGGTGCGCATGCTCGCGGAGGGCGAAGGCGCGCACTACCCGATGCTGACGCTCAACGTCGCCGAGGCGATCGGTGCGAACTACCCCGAGGCCGACGGCTCGATCGGCGTCTTCCCGTTCCCGAGCGACGACGCTGACAGCAACGGTCTCACCGTCTGGATGAACAACGGCGTCTACGTGCCGCAGACCACCACGGGTGCTCAGCTCGAGGCGGCGAAGGAATTCATCGCCTGGCTCGTCACCCCCGAGAGCTGCGCCATCCAGGGCGCTGCGACCACCCTCGGCGGTCCGTTCGTGATCGAGGGCTGCGAACTGCCCGAGACCGCCGCGTCGCTCGTCGGCGACATGCAGTCCTACTTCGACGAGGGACGCACCGGCCTCGCGCTCGAGTTCCTGTCCCCGATCAAGGGACCCTCGCTCGAGCAGATCACGGTCGAGGTCGGCTCCGGCATCCGCTCAGCTGCCGACGGTGCCGCCCTGTACGACCAGGACGTCATCAAGCAGGCCAAGCAGCTCGGGCTGGACTGGTAGGACATTCCGCGAACGCGGGGCGGGGCCGGCGCAACCGGTCCCGCCCCGCTGAAGGAGAAGTGATGGCAACCGCGACAGCCGCCCCCATGCGCCGAGACCGCAAGCAAGCGCCCCCTCGTCGGCGCGCCAGTCCGTACCCGCTGTGGTTCCACATGCCCGCGGGGGTGTTCTTCCTCGTCCTGTTCATCGTCCCCACGGCGGCATCCTTCTACTTCTCGCTCACCCGGTGGACCCTGTTCGACGTCGAGTTCATCGGTCTGGACAACTTCGTGCAGTTCTTCCGCGAACCGGCGCTGGTGCAGGGGTTCACCAACACCTTCATCTACGCCTTCATCACCTCAGCGACCAAGGTCGTGCTCGGCCTGCTGCTGGCGATCCTGCTCACATCGCAGATCATCGCCCGCGGGTTCCTGCGATCGGTGGTGTTCTTCCCGGTCCTGGTGAGCACCATCGGCGTCGGAGTCACCTTCACCGTGCTGCTGGACCCCTTCGACGGCATGGTCAACCAGCTGCTCGCCCTCGTCGGAATCGAGGGCCCGGGCTGGCTCACCGATCCGAACCTGGCGCTGCTGTCGGTGGCCTTCGTCGACGTCTGGAAGGGCGTGGGCCTGGCCACCCTGATCTACATCGCCGGCATCGTCGCGATCCCGCAGGAGTACTTCGAAGCGGCTGAGGTCGACGGCGCCTCTTCTTGGCACAAGTTCCGCTCCATCATCCTTCCGCTGGCGCGCCCGGCGACCGTCACGGTCGTCATCCTCTCCCTCATCGGCGGCCTGCGCTCGTTCGACCTCATCTGGGCGATGACCGGGGGCGGCCCCGGCTTCACCAGCGACGTGATCGCCTCCGTCATCTACAAGCAGTACCAGGCCGGATTCTTCGGTCTGTCCACTGCCGGGAACGTCGTGCTGTTCCTCGTCGTGGCCGCGATCATGGTCCCGCTCTCGTACTGGCTCAATCGCAAAGGCAGCGAATCATGAAGACCCGCAAGCAGAAGAACGGCGTCGTCCTCGGGCTCGTCTCGCTGGCGCTGGCCGCCGTGGTCTTCCTCGTGCCCTTCGCGTTCATCGTGCTCACCGCAGGCAAAACCCAGCAGGAGGCGTCGCGGCTGGAGTTCACCTGGCCGACGGAGTGGGTGTTCTTCGAGAACCTGATGACGGTGGTGAGGACGAACGATTTCATCCTCATCCGGGCGTTCATCAACAGCACCGTGCTCACCGTCGTGGCCGTGGCCATCATGGTCGTGCTCGCCGCGATGGTGGGCTATGTGCTCCAGCGTCGGCAGTCCCGATGGAACGGCCTGATCAACTTCTGCGTGCTGGCAGGCCTGATCATCCCTCCCGCCGTCGTGCCCACCATCTGGGTGCTGCAGGGCACCGGCCTGTACGGATCGCTCACCGGCCTCATCGCCGTGCACGTCGCGTTCGGCCTGTCGTTCTGCATCCTGCTGTTCAAGGCGTTCGTCGGAACGATCCCCCGCGAGCTCGACGAGGCGGCGCTGATCGACGGCGCCGGGCCCATCCGGCTCTTCTTCCAGGTGATCTTCCCGCTGCTGCGCTCGGTGATCGTCACGGTCATCGTGGTGCAGGCGGTCACCGTGTTCAACGACTTCACGTACGCGCTGTACTTCCTGCCCGGTATGGACAACGCCACGGTGCAGCTCACGCTGTACAACTACCAGTCGCAGGGTCTGAACCAGTGGAACCTGCTGTTCATGGACGTGCTGCTGATCACCATCCCGCCGCTGATCATGTTCATCTTCTTCAACCGTCAGATCGTGGCCGGGATGACCTCGGGCGCGATCAAGGGATGACGACCTGCGCTACGGTGACATCGAGATGAGGAGCCGCGTGCCACGTGAGTCGGATGCGCCCCCCAAGCTTCGCGATGTCGCGCGGCATGCCGGGGTGTCCATGGGAACGGTGTCGCACGTCCTCAACCACCCCGACAAGGTGAGCCCCCGCACCCGGGACCGGGTGCGGGAGTCGATCGAGGCCCTCGGGTTCGTGCGTGACGCCAACGCGAGTTCGCTCGCCGGAGGCGGGTCCCGCAGTATCGGGCTCGTCGTGATCGATCTGGCCAACTCGATGTTCGTCGACGTCGCGCTGGGCGCCCAGCAGACCGCCCGGGAGCGGGGACTGAACCTGCTGCTCGCCGGCAGCCAGGACGACTTCGAGCTGCAGGCCGCCAACGTGGACTTCTTCGACGAAGCACGGGTGGCCGGGCTCCTGCTGGCTCCCATGCGGGACTCGTCGGAGCAGATCCAGAAGCTGCGCAAGCGGGGATGCCCCGTGGTGCTCGTGAACTACGACCCCGGTCCCGGCGACGACTGCTGCGTCGTCGTGGACAACGAGCAGGTCGGTTACATCGCGGGACGTCACCTGATCGACGAAGGATGCGAAAGGCTGCTCTTCGTCGGCGGCGTCGACCCGTCGCTGCAGCCGGTGGCCCTGCGCCGAGAGGGTTTGCGTCGCGCCGTGCGGGAGACGCAGGGTGTGGTGCGCTTCGAGGAGATGCGCGTCGCTGACCTCACCGAGAGCAGCGGTGCTGCGGCGGCCGAACGCATCGCCGCGCGCGGGCCGGACACGCGGCCAGACGGCGTCGTGGCGGTCACCGACACGCTCGCCGCCGGGTTCATCGCCGAGATGGAGCGCCGGGGGATCGATGTGCCGGGCGAGATGGCCGTCATGGGGTGCGACCACAACTCGACGGCCGCGGTGACATCGGTGACCCTCACGACGGTGTCGATGCACGGCGAGAGTCTCGGCGCGGCGGCCATGAGCCTTCTGCTCGAGGAGATCGGCGACAGCGACGGTCACCTTCATCAACGCGTCATCGTGGAGCCGCACCTGATCCGCCGCGGTTCCACCGCCGGCTTCCGCCGCGGTGCCGAGTGAGTATCCGCGGCGAGTACTCACTCGAGGGGTCGAATACTCACTCGCGGATCAGAGGCCGCACACGACGGCGTTGTCGAGCTCGTCGGCATCCACTCCGGGGCGCTGCACGCGGTTGGTGAGCAGCACGTAGGCGACGCCCGCCGTCGGATGCACCCAGAACTCGGTACCCGCCCAGCCGGCGTGTCCGTACACGTCCTGGTCGATCAAGCCGGGCGCGCGCGTGCGCAGGTTCCAGGTGAAGCCCCAGTCCTGGCCGCGCTCGGCGGGGTAGGGCTCCAGCCTCGGGATGCCGCCGGTGAGCGGTCGCCGCATCATCGCCAGCGTCGCCGGCTGCACGATCTCGCCCTCGTCTCGCAGCAACGCCGCGCCGATGGCGAGCAGGTCGGCAGCCGTGCCGATCATGCCCGCCCCCGGGTTGCGCTGTGCGGCGAAGGCATCCGCATCGAATCCGAGCTCCGGGCCGTCCACCACCGCATGCGGGTCGGACGCTTCGTCCAGCGTCAGCCCGCCGGCGCCGACGGCGTGGGCCCAGGCCGCCACATCGGCATCCCAGGAGCGGCCCGTGGCCTGTTCGACGACCGCCGCGACCCCCTCGAACGCGATGGTCGAGTACCGCGATGCGGCGCCGGCGGCGAAATCCCGACCCGGCTCGAGCAACGCCTGCCGCAGCGGCACCGCGCTGTCGAGCGGAGGCTCCGGGATGCCGGACGTGTGGCTCACCAGATGACGCAGCCGCACCACGTCGTCGCGGTCGGCTCCGAAATCCGGGACGGCCGCTGTCAGTGGGGTCTCCGCCGTGAGCAGGCCGTGCTCGATCGCGCGCGCGGTCGTGAGGCCGGTGAGGACCTTGGTGATCGAGAACAAGCGGTAGGGATCGTCCACGTGCGCGGTGCGGCCATGGGTGGCGCCGAAAGCATCGAGGGCAACGACGCCCTCCGCTGTCGCGATACCCAGGACGGCGGACGGGAGGCGTTCCGCCTCGACGTGCCGCCGCGCCCAGTCGAATGCGGCGCCGTATCCGGTCATCGGTGGTCTCCTCGAATACTCAGTCGGCACGTCGAACACTCACTCGACGCCTCGAATACTCACTCGAAGACGCCGATACTCACTCGACGGCGACAATACTCACTCGCGGGGGCGGGGGTCGTAACGTGTCGGGGCGTGCGTGCGTGCCACGAGGTCTCGCAGCGACTCCAGGGAGCCTCCCACGAACCCGGCCGCGCGGCCCTGCACCAGCAGGTTGCCGAGGGCTGTCGCCTCGACGGGGCCGGCCAGCACCGGCATCCCCGCCCGGTCGGCGGTGCGCTGGCAGAGCAGCCGGTTGAGCGACCCGCCGCCGACGATGTGGATCGTCTCGACGTCCACCCCGCCGATGCGACCCGCGAGCCGCGCGGTGTCGGCGAAGGCCTGCGCGAGCGACTCGACGATCGAGCGCGCGAACTCCGCGTGCGTGCGGGGCGCCGCGACGTCATGCTCGGCGCACCAGGCGGCGATGCGGGCGGGCATGTCGCCCGGCGGGAGGAAGCGCGGGTCGTCGACGTCGAACACCGGCACCGTGGCGGGATCCACCTCGGCCGCGGCGCCGAGCAGCGTCGGCAGGTCGATGTCGTGGCCCTCGCGCTCCCAGCCGCGCACCGTCTCGCTCAGCACCCACAGGCCCATGACGTTGTGCAGCAGCCGCACGCGACCGTCCACGCCGCCCTCGTTGGTGAAGTTCGCCGCGAGTGCCTCGTCGGTGAGCACGGGCCGCTCCACCTCGACGCCGACGAGCCCCCACGTGCCGCAGGAGATGTATGCCGCGGACTCCGACCGCATCGGCACCGCGACGACCGCCGAAGCCGTGTCGTGCGACCCCACCGCAGTGACGGACACGCCCGACCCGGCGCCGAGCGAGGCGGCCACCTCGGGCAGCAGCGCACCCAGGCGCTCGCCCGGGGCGATGAGGGCGGGGAGGATGCCGCGGGGGAGCCCCAGCGCGGCCATCAGCTCCTCGTCCCACGTTCTCGTGTCGGCCTGCAGCAGCCCGGTCGTCGAGGCGTTGGTGACCTCGGTGCGCGCCTGCCCCGTCAGCCAGTAGCCGATGAGGTCCGGCACGAGAAGCGCCGTGTCGGCGAAGCCGAGCAGATCCGTCGGCTCCGCGCCCAGCTGGTACAGCGTGTTGAACGGCAGGAACTGCAGCCCGTTGCGGCGGTAGAGCTCCGCGTGCGGCATCCGCTCGTGCACCGCAGCGACGCCGCGCTCGGTGCGGGAATCGCGGTAGTGGAAGGGCGTGCCCAGCAGCCGCCCGTCGCGCAGCAGCCCGTAGTCCACGGCCCACGAATCCACGCCGATGCTGGCGACGTCGGGCGCCGCGCGCAGGGCCTGACGCAGCCCGGCGAGAGCCGCGCTGTACAGCCCGAGCAGATTCCAGTGCATTCCGTCGGGCGTGGCCACCGGGTCGTTCGCGAACCGGGCCACCGTCGTCGCCTCGAGCGTGTCCTGGCCCACCTGCCCGACGATCACCCTGCCGCTCGTCGCACCCAGGTCGACCGCCGCGACGGCGCCGACCCCCGACGAACCCGCGCCCACGCTCATCGCAGGAACGCGGCGGCGACGCCGGAGTCCACGGGGATGTGCAGCCCGGTCGTGCGCGAGAGCTCCGGACCGGTGAGCACGTACACCGCGTCGGCGACGTTCTCGGGAACGACCTCGCGCTTGAGGATCGTACGGTTCGCGTAGAACTGGCCGAGGTCCTCCTCATTCACGCCGTACGTCGCGGCGCGGTTCGCGCCCCAGCCGGACGCGAAGATCCCCGAGCCCCGCACGACGCCGTCGGGGTTGATGCCGTTGACGCGCACCCCGTGCTCGCCGAGCTCCACGGCCAGCAGACGCACCTGGTGGGCCTGGTCGGCCTTAGTGGCGGAGTACGCGATGTTGTTGGGGCCGGCGAAGACGCTGTTCTTCGACGAGATGTAGATGACGTCGCCGCCCATCTTCTGCTCGATGAGCGCCTTCGCGGCGGCCTTCGCGACGAGGAACGAGCCCTTGGCCATGACATCGTGCTGCAGGTCCCAGTCCTTCTCGGTGGTCTCCAGCAGCGGCTTCGACAGCGACAGACCGGCGTTGTTGACGACGAGGTCGACGCCGCCGAACGCGAGCACGGTCGCATCGATCGCAGCCTGCACGCCCGCGGCATCCGCCACGTTCGCGGCGACGCCGATCGCGACGTCGGTGCCGCCCAGCTCGGCGGCCGCGGCCTGCGCCTTCTCTAGGTCGAGGTCGGCGACGACGACGCACGCGCCCTCGGCGGCCAGGCGGGTGGCGATGGCCTTGCCGATGCCGGACGCCGCGCCCGTCACGAACGCGATGCGGCCCTGGTGGCTCTTGGGCTTGGGCATCCGCTGCAGCTTGGCCTCTTCGAGCGCCCAGTACTCGATGCGGAACTTCTCGGCATCCGAGATGGGGGAGTAGGTCGACAGCGCCTCGGCGCCGCGCATGACGTTGATCGCGTTGACGTAGAACTCACCGGCGACGCGCGCGGTCTGCTTGTTCGCGCCGTAGCTGAACATGCCGACGCCGGGGACGAGCACGATGAGCGGGTCTGCGCCGCGGATCGCGGGGCTCGAAGCATCTGCATGCGCGTCGTAGTACGCCTGGTAGTCGGCGCGGTACTCGACGTGCAGCTCCTGCAGGCGGGCGAGCTGCTCGTCGACCGAGGCGGATGCCGGCAGGTCGAGGATCAGCGGCTTGACCTTGGTGCGCAGGAAGTGGTCGGGGCAGCTCGTCCCGAGCGCGGCGAGAGCCGGTGCCTTCTCGGAGGCGAGGAAGTCCAGCACCACGTCGCTGTCGGTGTAGTGGCCCACCATGGGCTTGTCGGTGGATGCCAGGCCTCGGATCGTCGGCGCGAGGGCGGCCGCGCGGGCGCGCCGCTCGGCTTCGGGGAGCGCCTCGAATCCGGCGCGCACACCGCCGAACGGGTCGGCCTTGCCGTTGCTTGCGATGTAGGCGGCGGCGGTGTCGATGATCCACAGGCTGTTGCGCTCGGATTCCTCCGAGGTGTCGCCCCACGCGGTGATGCCGTGGCCACCGAGGATGCAGCCGATGGCCTGCGGGTTCTTCGCCTTGATCTCGGCGATGTCCAGGCCCAGCTGGAAGCCGGGGCGACGCCACGGCACCCAGACGACCTTGTCGCCGAAGATCTCGGAGGTGAGCTTCTCGCCGTCGGCGGCGGTCGCGATCGCGATGCCCGAGTCAGGGTGCAGGTGGTCGACGTGCGCGGCATCCACCAGGCCGTGCATGGCGGTGTCGATCGACGGGGCGGCGCCGCCCTTGCCGTGCAGGCAGTAGTCGAAGGCCGCGACCATCTCGTCCTCGCGGTCGACGCCGGGGTAGACGTTCACGAGGGCCCGCATGCGGTCGAGCCGCAGCACGGCCAGGCCCTTCTCGGTGAGGGTGCCGAGGTCGCCGCCGGAGCCCTTGACCCACAGCAGCTCGACGGGGTCGCCGGTGACCGGGTCGGTCTCGGTGCCCTTGGCGGAGGTGTTGCCGCCGGCGTAGTTGGTGTTCTTCGGGTCGGCGCCCAGGCGGTTGCTGCGGGCGATGAGCTCGGCGGCTGCGGGGTTCGTCATGTGGATGGTCCTTCGGGTGGCGTGTCAGGCGAGGTGGGTGAGCCGAGCGGCGATGCGCTCGATGGAGAGGGATGCCGCCGCCTCGGCGGGGCGGTTGAGGTGGCCGTGCTGGGTCCCGCGCTCGGTGACGGCATCCACGGCGCAGCCGGCGGCGGCGAGCGAGCGCGCGAAGGCCTCGCCCGACATGCGCAGCTCGTCGGCCTCGCCGTTGATCATGAGCACCGGGGGGAAGCCCCTGAGCTGCGCGGTCGTGGCGATCCCGGGGATCGCGTAGGCGTCGGCGGTGTCGACCGAGCCGCCGAGGTAGTTCTCGTACATGGTGCGGATGATGTCCGCGCCGAAGCGGTCGGCCTCGGGCTCGGCGTCGAGCAGGGCGCGCAGCTCGGCATCCGCTGCCGCCTGCACGGCCTGCAGCGTCGGGTAGGCGAGCACCACCAGTGCCGGGAGGGTATCCCCGGTGTGCAGCCGGCGCAGGGTGGCGCCGGCGGCGAGGTTGCCGCCGGCGCTCGCGCCGCCGAGCGCCCACGGGCCGTCGGCGAGTCCGGAATCGAGCGCCCACGAGAAGGCGAAGCCGACCTCTTCCGACGCCACGGGATAACGCACGCGGGCCCGGTCGTGTCCGGCGGGGGGCATGGTCCACCCCTCCGGCACCGGAGCGAGGGCGTAGTCGACCGACACCACGGCGATCCCGCGGTCGGCCAGCTGGCGGCAGACCCAGTCGCCTTCGGGCATGTCGAGGTCACCGCCGGCGAACCCGCCGCCGTGCGCCCATACGAGGCCCACGCGGGCCCCGCCGGCAGGCGCGTAGGTCCGCACGCCCAGCGGCCCATGCGGGCCGTCGAGCGTGCGGTCCCGGGCGGCGTGGGTCATCAGGCGCCCCAGCCGGCCTGCGTGCCGCCGACCCGCTCGGCCTCGATCTTCTGCTGGTAGCCCGAGGCGGCGTAGGCGGCCATCGGGTCGGCGGGAAGCCCGCGCGACTCGCGCCACTCGGCCAGCGCCGGGCGCACGTCGGTGTAGAAGGCATCCATGAAGACGGCCTGGGCGCCGAGCACGTCGTTTGCGCTCTGCGCTGCCGCCAGGGCATCGCGGTCCACGAGCAGGGCGCGGGCGGTCATCTCCTGCACGTTCAGCACGGAGCGGATCTGACCGGGGATCTTGGCCTCGATGTTGTGGCACTGGTCGAGCATGAACGCCACGTCGGGGTTGTTCAGCCCGCCGCCGCGGATGACCTCGAAGAGGATGCGGAACAGCTGGAACGGGTCAGCGGCGCCCACGATG
>NZ_JANJFJ010000012.1:0-11094 GCF_024626565.1 Microbacterium sp. zg.Y909 | reverse complement strand
AACGAGCCGAGCTTTCCGAGGCGCAGCAGCTGCATGACGATGAACTCGATGTTCGTGCCCGGGGCGTGGTGGCCGGTGTCGAGGCACACCATCGCGCGCTCGCCGAGCGCGGCGACCTGGGCGTAGGACGTGCCCCAGTCGGGAACATCGGTGTGGTAGAACGACGGCTCGAAGAACTTGTACTCCAGCACCAGGCGCTGGTCACCGGTCAGCCGCGCGTAGATCTGCTGGAGCGAATCCTGCAGGCGGTCCTGACGGGAGCGCATGTCGGTCTGACCGGGGTAGTTCGACCCTTCGGCGAGCCAGATCTTGAGGTCACGGGAGCCCGTGGCATCCATGACGTCGATGCACTCGATGTGGTGGTCGATGGCCTTGCGGCGGATCGCCTCGTTCTCGTGCGTGAGGGCGCCGAACTTGTAGTCCTCGTCCTGGAAGGTGTTGGAGTTGATCGTGCCGAGCTTCACGCCCAGGTCCTCGGCGTGACGGCGCAGCACGCCGTAGTCGTCGACCTTGTCCCACGGGATGTGGAGGGCGACCGAGGGGGCGAGCCCGGTGAGGCGGTTCACCTCGGCGGCGTCGGCGATCTTCTCGAAGGGGTCGCGGGGCGTGCCTTCGGTGGTCCAGACCCGGAAGCGGGTGCCGGAGTTGCCGAACGCCCACGAGGGCAGCTCGATGCCCTGGCCTTCGAGCTCGGTGAGGATGGCGGGGGACAACGTCGTCATGATGCGTCGCTTTCGTGAAGGGCGGCGGATGCCAGCTGGTCGTGCAGATTGAAGATCTCGGTGAGGGGGGTCGCGGCCTGGTCGGGACGGCCCTCGAGCCCCACGAAGAAGGGGGCCATCTCGGCCTCCCAGCGGGAGGCGACCTCGGATGCGGCGAGGTAGGCCTGCGCTGCCTGGTCGTCGTCGGTCTCGTAGTAGCCGGTGAGGCGGCCGCCCTCGCCGAGGAACAGCGAGTAGTTGCGCCGACCGGATGCCGCGATCTCGGCGAGCATCTCGGGCCAGACGGGAGAGTGTCGCCGCAGGTACTCGTCGAGCATCTCGGGCTTCACCTGCAGCTGGAAGCAGACGCGCTGCGGCTGTGACGGGCTCGTCATCGAGGGTCTCCTGGGTCGCCGGACGGTATGAATCGTTTCAACCCTAGCTTATCGCGGTCACCCAGACAATGGGATAGCGCTTACCGCACCCTCGCGACTACCCTTTGACCGCGCCGCTGGTCATGCCGGACTGGATCTGACGGTTGAAGAAGATGTACATGATCAGTGGCGGAATCGTGATCAGCAGGATGTTCGTGAACAGCAGGTTCCACTGGTTCAGTGACTGCGACTGGAAGTTGTACAGCGTGAGCTGGACGGTCGCGTTCGCGTCGCCGGGCAAGAAGTACAGCGGCCCGGCGAAGTCATTGAACACCGCAACCGACTGCACGACGATGACCGTGATCGCCACGGGCTTGAGCAGCGGCAGGATGACGCCGAAGAAGAGGCGCAACGGGCCCGCCCCGTCCAGGAGCGCGGCCTCATCGAGCTCGCGCGGGACCGTCCCGATGAAGGAGCGGAACAGCATGATGCAGAACGAGAGCCCGAAGGTCGCCTCGATCAGGATCATGCCCGGCATCGTCTTGAACAGTCCGATCGCCTGCAGTACCCAGATGGTCGGCACGACTGCCGGGGGCACGATGAGGCCCGCGAGCACGAAGAAATTGATGATGGGGTTCCACCGCGACTTGCGCCGCTGCAGGACGTATCCGACCATCGCGGCGAAGATGACCATGATCGTCACGCTCACCACGGTCAGCACGGTGCTGTTCACGAACGCGCGGACGAGCATGAAGTCGCGCGTCTGGATGACGGTGACGATGTTCTCCCACAGGTGCCAGCCTTGGGCGGGGAGGGAGAACTCGAACAACGAGGCTTCGGGAGCCGTCTTCGCCGCGGTCAGCACGATGAACGCGAACGGGACGATGAACACCAGGATCGACATGGCGATCGCGACGACTCCGGTCACATACTGCGTGAAGAAGACCCGTTTGGTGATGCCGCGGCGTTCGGCGCGAGGGATGCGGGCCTTGCGGCCGCTCGTCGTGGTGAGGAGCCTTGTTTCGCTCATGACTCGACCTGCCGCTTCGTGAGGATGTGGGAGATGGGAAGGATGATGGCCGTCACGACGACGAACAGCACGACGTTGCCGGCGGTGGACAGGCCGTAGAAGCCCGCCTGGTACTGCTTGTAGATGACGGAGCCGATGACATCACTGGTGAAGCCGGGCCCGCCCTTGGTCATCGCCCAGATGAGGTCGAACGAGCGCAGCCCGCCGATGAGGGAGAGGAGGATGACGCTGCCCATCGCGGGCTGCACGAGGGGGAGGGTGATTCTGGAGAACCGCTGCCACGCCCCGGCGCCGTCGACCTTGGCCGCTTCGAAGTACTCCTGGGGGATGGCGACCAGACCGGCGATGAAGATGAGCGTTGCGATGCCCACGCCCTTCCACACGTCCACGACGGCGACGGACATGAGCGCCAGCGCCGGGTCGGTCAACCAGCCGGGCCCGTTGATGCCGATCGCCGCGAGGGTCTGGTTCACCAGTCCGTCGAAGGGGTCGAGAAGGACCTTGAAGGTCACACCGATGCCGATGGTCGACACCAGCACGGGGAAGAAGATCGTAGTGCGCAGGTAGTTGCGTCCGAGGATCGAGCTCGTCAGCAGTAGCGCGAGTGCAAGACCGAGGATGACTTTGAGGGCCGAGGTCACGAACCCGTAGACGAACGTGTTCAGGAAGCCCTGCATGAGCATGGGCTCCGTGAAGAATTGGATGTAGTTGGCGAAGCCGATGAACTCGACGTCGAACAGGGTCCAGCGGGTGAGGCTGAAGTAGAACGACGCGAACGTCGGCACCGCGAACAGCACGACATAGAGCACCGTCGAAGGAATGTAGAACCACGTCGGGTAAGGGCTTCTCATACCGCTTCGCTTGCGCGAGCGGGCCCTGCCCTGATCGCGTCGACGCGAGGGGTCCGCGGGGGCCGGCGTGGGTGGTGCGGTGGTCGTCTTCGTCGTCATGATGCTCTCCTGCTCGGCGGCGACCGTGGTGCGGGCAGCGACGCCCGCACCACGGTCAGTGGTTCGTTACCAGCCCTCGAGGCCGAGCTGCATTGCCTGCTTCTTCACGTCTTCGTCGTACAGTGCGGCGCCGTCCTGCGCGCTGCGGATGCCCGACCCGACCTCGACCAGGATGTTCTCCAGGTTCGGTCCCTTGATCGGGGAGAGGTATTCCAGAGCCGAGTTGGACTTGCCCGCATCGACGTACATCTGCATGTCCTTCAGCATCGCGGGGACGTCGTCGGGCAGCTCGCACGTGCTGATGGCGTACGGCCCGGAGGGCACGATGTGCTCGTTCTGGACGTCGCATCCGGCGGGCGAGTTGAGGAAGGCGAGGAACTTCTTCGCTGCCACCAGTTCGTCACCCTCGGTCGTCTTGGGGATGTACATCGCGTTGGGCAGCCAGACGGTCAGGCTCGTGTGAGCGGCATCCTGCGCCGGAATCGGGAACACCCCGACGTCGTTGACCTGGTCCGGGTAGTTCTGTGCGAGGGACGCGATCGCGCCGGTCTGCATCGGGTAGTGCGCTGCCTCGCCCATGGCGAGCCAGCCGATGGCCTCCTCGAAGCGGGCGGAGGCGAAGTCCTCGTTCAGCCACCCTTCCTTGAAGGATGTCTCCAGGTTCAGGAAGCCCTGCAGTGCCGGCTGGTCTGCGAACTTCTTCTTGCCGGCCGTGTAGTCCTCGGCCCACTCCGGATCCTGTGCCAGCACGTTGGCGAAGTCGCCAAGGACGTACAGCTGGCTGGAGAACGTGTCGCCGTACGTCTGGACGACGGCGGTCTTTCCTGCGGCCTTGATCTTCTCGTTGTTCGCGGCGTACTCCGCCCACGAGGCGGGAATCTCGAGCCCCAGCTCTTCGTAGATCGTCTTGCTGTAGAGGATGCCGCCGGCCTGCGTCGAACCCCACGGGGCGCCGTAGATGCCGTTGTCGGTCGAGACCGAATCGATCATCTTCGGGTCGACGTCGGCCACCCAGGACTCGTCGGACAGGTCGACGAGGTACTGATCCGGGCTCAGGCCCTGGAACAGCGAGCCGGAGTTGTAGAAGAACACGTCGTTCATCTCGCCGGTAGCGAGCTTGGTCTTCGTGAGGTTGTCGCCCTCGGTCCCGGCAGGCTGCGTCTCGAGCTTGACGGTGATGTCCGGGTTCTCCGCTTCGAACGCCTCGATGAGCGTGTCGATGGCGGTGGTGTTGTTCTCGGAGGTGGGAAGCAAGAACGAGATCTCGGTCGTGCCGGAGTCGCTGCCGCCGTCTGCACCGCTGCACGAAGCGAGGGGCAGAATCAGCGCTGCGGCGCCGACAACGGCGACGGAGGCACGGAAAGTGCGAGGGTATTTCATGGGCGGCATTGCCTTTCTGGAGGGCTGTCATCGCTGACTGGTCACACCTGGATCCATTTGAATCCTTTTAACCGGGACGTTATAGGTGGGTCGATTGTGTGTCAAACTCGCGTGATTCCGGGGCGAGTCGTGACCATTTCTGATATGAATCGATTTAGGCAGAGCCCTTCGGGGTGCACCGCCTTCATCGAGCACCCATCGGCGGGTGCAGGCACAAAGGAGAGCCCATGAGCAGCACGCGAGTCACCCGCATCGGCACCGGGGCACCGTACGGAAGCGACGTCGTCCCTTCGGCCACCCCCGTCCTGTCGTGGGTCACCGAGACCGATTCGCGCGAGTGGCGCCAGGCTGCGGCGGAGATCTCCTTCACCGTCGTCGGGCAGGAACACCTGTTCGCCCTGGAAGGGAGCACGTCCGTGGGCGTGCCGTGGCCGTTCGCCGAACTCAGCCCCCGAGAGCACGGGCAGCTGAGTGTGCGCGTCGTCGGTTCCGACGGCCAGTGGAGCGAATGGAGCGCGCCCCGGGCGATCGTGGCTGGCTTCCTCGGTGAAGGCGGCTGGCAGGCGGCCACCATCGGTGCGTCGTCCCCCGCCTCCTACGCCGAACCCGTGCTGCTGCGCACGGAGTTCACCCTGGACCGGCCGGTCGCCCGCGCGTTCTTCTACGCCACGGCACTGGGTGTGTACCAGGCGGCCGTGAACGGCGCCGACGTCGATGATCACGTCATGAAGCCGGGATGGACCGCCTACCAGGAGCGGTTGCTCCACGAGTCCACCGATATCACCGCGCTGGTGCGTGACGGCGTCAACGCCATCGGCGTGCGGCTGGCCGGGGGGTGGGCGACGCAGCATTACGGCTTCGCCGGCAATTGGCACCCGGTCTACGGCGAGCAGCCGCGGTTCGCCGGCCAGATCGTCGTCGAGCACACCGACGGCACCGTTCGCACGATCGCCACAGGTGACGGCTGGATGCTCGGGCGAGGACCGATCACGCAGAGCGGTCTCTACGACGGTGAAGACTTCGACGCCCGACGCGCCGCCGTCGACGCGGCCGGCGTGGGCTTCGCCGAACCCGGCTTCGCGGCGGAGGGCTGGGAAGCCGCCGCCCTGCAGGAGTCGCTTCCCGTGCCGGAAACCTCGGCTGCGCCGTTCGTGCGCCGGATCGAGGAGCGTGCCGTGGAAGAGGTCATCCTGACCCCGAGCGAGCGCACCGTGCTGGACTTCGGCCAGAACCTGGTCGGACGCCTGCGCATTCGGGTCAGCGGACCGGCAGGAACGGTCATCACCCTGCGACACGCAGAGGTGCTCGAGCACGGTGAACTCGGCATCCGCCCCCTGCGTGAGGCGAAGGCGACGGACACCTACATCCTCGCCGGCGACGGTGAGGAGACCTGGGAACCGGAGTTCACGTTCCACGGCTTCCGCTACGCCGAAGTGGAGGGATGGCCGGGTGAGTTCGACCCGAACGACGTCACGGCGGTCGTCATCCACAGTGATATGGAGCGCACGGGCTGGTTCGAGACGTCGCATCCCCTGCTGAACCGCCTGCACGAGAACGTCGTCTGGGGTCTGCGTGGCAACTTCCTGAGCATCCCGACCGACTGCCCGCAGCGCGATGAGCGTCTCGGCTGGACCGGCGACATCCAGGTCTTCGCGCCGACGGCGAGCTTCCTCTATGACGTGCAGGGATTCCTGGACTCGTGGCTGAAGGATCTGGCGATCGACCAGGTCGACGGCGTCGTGCCGTTCGTGGTTCCCAACGTCCTGGGTCCCGCTCGCCCCGCCGCAGCCTGGGGCGACGCGGCGACAGTCGTCCCCGATGTGCTGCACGAGCGCTTCGGTCAGGATGAGATCACGCGCCGCCAGTACCCCAGCATGAAGGGCTGGGTCGACGCCGTGCTGGCCCGTGCAGGCGAGCGACGCCTGTGGGAGGGGTCATTCCAGTTCGGGGACTGGCTCGACCCCGACGCGCCGCCGCACAACGCGGCCAAGGCGAAGACCGATCCCGACATCGTCGCCTCCGCTTCGCTGTTCCACTCCACGCGCATCCTGGCCCGCACCGCTGCCCGGCTCGGTTTCGACGACGATGCGCGGCAGTATGCGCGCATCGCCGAGGAGGTGCGCGAGGCCTTCCTCGCCGAGTACGTCACGCCGGTCGGTCGCATGGTCTCCGACGCGCAGACCGCGTATGCACTGGCGATCGTCTTCGAGATCGTCGACAAGGAGACGGCGCAGGCGCTGGGCGACCGACTGGCCGTGCTCACCCGTGCGAACGGCTTCCACATCGGCACCGGTTTCGTGGGCACCCCGATCATCCAAGACGCCCTCACCCGCACCGGGCACCTCGAGACGGCACGTCGGCTGCTTCTGCAGACGGGCTGCCCTTCGTGGCTCTACCCGGTGACGATGGGGGCCACCACCATCTGGGAGCGCTGGGACTCCATGCTCCCGGACGGCAGCATCAATCCGGGCGAGATGACCTCCTTCAACCACTACGCGCTGGGGGCGGTCGCAGACTGGCTTCACCGGGTCGTGGCCGGCCTTGCCCCGGCTGCTCCCGGGTACAAGCGGATCGAGATCGCGCCACATCCGCTGGCCGGGATCGATTCCGCCGCCGCCACGCACCGTACGCCCTACGGCGTCGCGAGCGCATCGTGGCGACGCGACGGCGATGTCGTGCACGTCGAGGCGGTCGTGCCGCCCAACACGACGGCGGCGGTGCTTCTGCCTGACGGGTCCGCGCACGAGGTCGGATCCGGGACGCACCGCTGGAGCGCACACCTGCCGCAGCCGCCAGTGGCGCGCGGATCCGTCGGCTTGGAGACGACCCTCGATGTCATCATCGACGACGAGGAAGCGCATGACGCTCTCATGGCCGAGCTGCTGCGCGTGGACGCTCGCGCGTCGGACATCGTCCGCTCGCACACCTCCTGGGGCGCCGGGTCCAGCGTGCGGGATCTGCTGCATTCGTTCGTCGGAGGCGACCTGGTCGCAGTGGTGACAGAGCGTTTCGACGAGCTGAACCAGCGGCGAGGCGCTAGCGTCTGAGGACAGGTGCGCACCCGCGCCTTCGTCTTCCCCCGTCCATCACAGGAGAGCCCGTGGCCGTGAGCGTGCGCGACGTCGCTCAGGCCGCGGGTGTCTCCGTCGGGACGGTGTCCAACGTGCTCAACCACCCCGACAAGGTGGCACCCGCCACCGTCACACGTGTGCTCGCCGTGATCGATGAGCTCGGGTTCGTGCGTAACGACGCCGCGCGTCAGCTGAGAATGGGCAAGAGCCGCAGCATCGGCATGCTCATCCCCGATGTCGGCAACCCGTTCTTCGCCGCGCTGGTGCGCGGGGCCCAGGCGCGGGCGGCCGATGTCGGCCTGGCTGTGCTGGTCGGCGCCAGCGACGGTCGGGTGTCGAGGGAGGACACTTACCTGTCACTGTTCCGCGAGCAGCGGGTGCACGGCGTGCTGGTCACGCCGGTGACCGGTGACCACGCCAAGCTGGCGAGGCTGAACGACGCCGGGGTGCCGGTGATCCTCGTGGATCAGGAGTCGACGGACGACAGGCTGTCGTCGGTGTCGGTCGATGACGTGGAAGGTGGATACCTGGCGGTGCGCCACCTGCTCGACACCGGTCGGCGGCGTATCGCCTTCCTCGGCGGCCCCGTCTCCGTGCTCCAGGTGTCCCACCGCTTGATGGGCGCGAGCCGCGCGGTGGGAGAGGTCCCGGACGCATCGCTGGAGATCATCGAGACCCCCGAGCTCACTGTGCTCAGCGGGCGGGCGGCGGGCGAGCGACTCGTTGATCGGGATGCAAGCGCGCGCCCGGACGCGGTGTTCGCAGCCAACGACCTCGTCGCCGTCGGCCTCGTGCAGGCGCTCGCCCTCCTCCACGATCTGCGCGTACCCGAGGACATCGCCGTGGTCGGCTACGACGACATCGACTTCGCGGCGTCCAGCATCGTGCCGCTCACGTCGGTGCGCCAACCGGCGGAGCAGATCGGCGCATCGGCGGTGGAGCTGCTCCCCGAGGTGCGCGATGGCGATGCGCAGGAGCCTGTGCGCATCCGATATCTGCCCGAACTGATCGTACGCAGCTCCACGGTGCGCGGGCGCATCGCGGGCGGCGACGGCTAGGTCTCTCACGGCCATCACCTGGAAGGCGAGCGAACCATGACGCACAAGACTCTCGGCTCCACCGGCATCCACGTCGGCGACATCACGCTCGGCACGTCCGCGCTGGGGGAGGGCACCGCTCCCGGCTCGGCGGAGGAGGAGGCCGCCGTCGCGGCGGCGGTGGACCTGCTGACGGGGGAGTTCGCACTCGTCGACACCTCGAACAACTACGGCAACGGCCGCTCCGAGGCGGTGCTGGGCCTCGCCCTCGCCCAGGTGGGGCCGTCGCTGGCGACCGCCCGCATCGCGACGAAGGTCGACCGCGACGGGCGCACCGGCGCCTTCGACCGCGACCGGGTGATGCGCTCCTACGAGGAGAGCCTGACACGGCTGGGGGTCGACCGGGTGGAGATCCTGCACCTGCACGACCCGTACAGCATCACGTTCGAGCAGGCCGCGGCACCAGGCGGCGCGCTCGAGGGGATGCGGGAGCTGCGCGAGACGGGCGCGGTCGAGGTCATCGGCATCGCGGCAGGACCCATCCCGCTCATGACCCGGTACGTCGAGACCGGGCTGTTCGACGTGGTGCTCTCGCACAACCGGTTCACCCTCGTCGACCGCAGCGCGGAGGCGCTGTTCGCTGAGGCGCGCCGCCGCGGCATGGGCGTGTTCAATGCGGCGCCGTTCGGCGCCGGCATCCTCGCCAAGGGGGCGGCCTCGCGGCCGTCGTACGGCTACAACGAGGCGTCGCCGGAGCTCATGGCGTGGATCGCGCGCGCCGAGCAGGTGTGCGCCGATCACGGCGTGCCGCTGGCCGCCGCGGCGTTGCACTTCTCGCTGCGATCGGAGCTCGTGGATTCGACGATCGTCGGCATCGCCAGCTCGCGCCGTCTCGTGCAGCTGCGCGAGCTGCGGGACACCGTGATCCCCGACGCACTGTGGCCGGACCTCGACGCGCTCGGCCCGGCGCCGAGCCCCCTGCCGGAGCGGGACGCCGAGGAATCCCGGCCGCTGCTGTGACCGGCTGCGCGATCGGGGTCATGCTGCCCCGCGACATCGACGCGACGCGGGTGGGGGAGTTCGCCGTGCGCGCGGAGCGGCTCGGGTTCGACGAGCTGTGGGTCGTCGAGGACCTGGGCTTCCGCGGCGGTATCGCGCAGGCCGCGGTCGTGCTGGCGCTGACGGAGCGGATCCGCGTGGGGATCGGCATCCTTCCCGCCGGTGCTCGCAACGCCGCCTTCGCGGCGATGGAGCTGGCCACGCTCGCGCAGCTCTTCCCCGGCCGGGTCGACGCCGGGATCGGGCACGGGATGCCGGACTGGATGCGGTCCGTCGGCGCCTGGCCGGACCGCCCGCTGCGGGCGCTCGAGGATCACGTGACGACGCTGCGCACGTTGCTCGGCGGGGGAGCGCTCGACGCCGGGGTGCGACTGGACGCGACGAGCGTGCCGACCGAGCCGCCGCCGCTGCTGCTGGGCGTGCGGGGACCGAAGTCACTCGCGCTCTCGGGGCGCATCGCCGACGGCACCGTGCTCGCCGAGCCCGTGACGCCCGAATACGCGCGGGCGGCGATCGAGCAGATCGCGGCATCCGATCACCGGCTCGTGGCGTACAACGTCGGGGTCGTCGGCGCGGATGCCGGCGCGGCGCTGGCGGCGGCGCGGCCCGCGCTCGCGGCGTTCGGTGAGCCGGACTGGGCGCCGCACATCGCGCCGATGCCGTTCGCCGCGGAGTTCGCGGCGCTGCGGGCGCGGTGCGGCGACGGTGCGGAGTTCGCCCGCGCGATGCCGGACGAGTGGGTGAGGCAGCTGGCGCTCGCGGGCACGGTGCCCGAGGTCCGCGCTCGCATCGATTCGCTGGCCGCCGCCGGCGTGCACAGCTCGGTGTTCATCCCGGTGGGTGACCCCGTCGCCGCCCTCGAGTCCCTAGCGACCGTCCTCGAGTGAGTATTCGCCGCGACGAGTGAGTACTCGCCTCGAATACTCACTCGCGACCCCGAATACTCACTCGGCGGGGGTTATGTTGTGGGGGACGCGAAAGAGGCGAGGGGCGCAGATGGCGCAGAACTGGGCAGGGACCTATGAGTACCGGGCGCCCCGGATCGAGGTTGCGGAGACCATCGACGACGTGCGGCGCCTCGTGTCGGGTGGCGGCCGCGTGCACGCCCTCGGAACGCGGCACTCGTTCACGGACCTCCCCGACACCGACGGCACCCTCATCGACGTCACCCGCATCGACCCCGCGTTCGACCTCGACGTCGATGCGGCGACCGTCACCGTCGGCGCCGGCACGCGGTACGGCGAGCTGGCCCTCTGGCTCGAGGGGCGCGGCTGGGCTCTTCGCAACATGGGATCGCTGCCCCACATCAACGTCGGCGGCGCCATCGCGACCGGCACGCACGGCTCGGGCGACCGCAACGGCGTACTGTCGGGCGCGGTGACGGCCCTGCGGTACGTCGGCGCCGACGGCGACCTGCACGAGGTGCGCCGCGGCGACCCCGACTTCGCCGCGCTCGTGGTCGGCCTCGGCGCCTACGGCATCACGGTCTCGG
>NZ_JANJFJ010000113.1:0-12527 GCF_024626565.1 Microbacterium sp. zg.Y909 | reverse complement strand
CTGCCGACGACGGTGATCGTCTTCGGCTCGAAGCTCGGCACCCTGCTCGGCGGCACCCTCGTCATCGAGGTCGTGTTCAGCTGGCCCGGGCTCGGAGCGCTCCTGGTCGAGGCGATCAGCGCCCGCGACTACCCGGTGGTCCAGGGTGCCGTGCTCGTCGCCACGATCATGGTGATCCTCTGCAACCTGCTCGCCGACGTCGCCCAAGGGTGGCTCGATCCGCGCGTGCAGTACGCGAAGTGAAGCGGAATCGGAGAGAGAAATGACATCATCCATCTACGTTCCGCGCACCGAGTTCGATGCACGCGGCCCGGCAACGGGCGTGGTCACGACGCGGCTCGCCAAGCGCAAGCGTGCCCGCCCGCCGATCTTCGTGGCGGTGCCGATGCTCATCATGCTCGTGTTCCTGTTCGTGGGCATCTTCGGTCAGTGGATCACCCCCTACGACTACGGCGCGCAGAACCTGTCCAACCGCTTCGCCCCGCCGGGAAGCGAGGGTCACCTGCTCGGCACCGATCACCTGGGCCGCGACATCCTGTCGGGTCTGATCGGGGGTGCGCGCATCACCCTCATCATCGGGTTCGTGGTGCTCATCTTCGGCGTCGTGCTGGGCGTCGGGATCGGCGTGATCAGCGGGTACGTCGGGGGTCGGTTCGACGCGTTCATGATGCGGATCACCGATATCTGGCTGGCGTTCCCATTCCTGATCCTGGCGATCGCCCTGGTCGCAGCCCTCGGCGGAGGGCTCGACAAGCTGATCATCGCGCTGGTGCTGGTGGCCTGGGTGGTTTTCGCCCGCCCCATCCGCGGCGAAGCGATGTCGCTGCGCGAACGGGAGTACATCCTCTCGGCGCGGGCCCTCGGCGTCTCGCCCACCAAGATCATCGTCAAGCACCTGCTGCCGAACCTGCTGCCGTCGATCCTGGTCCTTTCCTCGCTGGAGCTGGGCGCGATCATCCTCATGGAGGCGTCGCTGTCGTTCCTCGGACTGGGTGTGACCGGCGGTGAGGCGACGTGGGGCGGCATGCTGTCCGACGGCCGCGCCTACATCGGCTCGTCCTGGTGGCTGGCGACCATCCCCGGCATCGCGATCTTCGCGCTGGTGATGTCCGTCAACGTCATCGGCGAGTGGTTCCGCGACGTGTTCGACCCGCGCAACAGCTCGCGTGCACAGGTCTCGCAGGAGATCGCCCTGCCGTGAGGTGTGCGCGCCCCGGCGTCGACGAATTTCGAAGTTCTTTCATCAAAGGAGTGGGAATGACCGATCTGTCAGCATCCGACGTACGACCGATGTACGTGGGTGGCGAATGGACCCATGGGCGCGGCGGAAACCCGCCGATGGCGACGTTCGACCCGACGACCGGGCGCGAGATCGCGCGAGTGACCGCGGCAACGGCAGGCGACGTCGACGACGCCGTCCGCGCCGCGCAGCGAGGGGCCGCCCAGTGGCGGGCGCTGTCCTGGACGGCGCGGGCCGGCGTGCTCCGCGAGATGGCGAAGCGGATTCGCGACGACGTGGAGCGGCTCTGCCTGATCGACGTCGAGAACGCCGGCATCCCGATCTCCGCCGCACGTCGGGACGTCCTGCGTGCGGCCGACGAGATCGAGTACTTCGCGGGCATCGCCGGCGAGGTGAAGGGCATCACGATCCCCGCTCCGGCCGGGGGTCTGGCCTACACCCTGCGGGAGCCGTATGGCGTGGTCGGGCGGATCATCCCCTTCAACCACCCCTTCAACTTCGCGGCGGCCAAGGTCGCCGCACCCCTGGCCGCCGGCAACGCCGTGATCCTCAAGGCGCCCGACCAGGCACCGCTCGGGCCGCTCGCCCTGGCGGAGCTCGTGGGCGATCTGTTCCCCGCCGGCGTGCTCAACGTGCTCACCGGAACCGGCATCGAGGTCGGCCACGCCATCTCGTCGCACCCGAAGATCCCTCGCATCGGGTTCATCGGCAGCGTCCCCGCCGGCCAGGCGGTCATGCGCGCGGGTGCCGAGCACATCAAGCACGTGACGCTGGAGCTCGGCGGCAAGAATCCCATGATCATCTGCGAGGACATGGACCCGAAGCTCGCCGCCCGCGAAGCGATCAACGGCATGAACATGCGCAAGACCATGGGGCAGTCGTGCCAGTCGAACTCGCGCGTGTTCGTGCACGAGAGCATCGCCGAGGAGTTCGTCGCGGAGCTCGAGCAGATCGTCCGCGGCATCGAGATCGGCGACCCGCGGGAGGAGGGGACCGAGATGGGCCCCGTCGCCTTCGAGGCCCACTTCGACCGGGTGCTCACGCACATCGAGCAGGCCAAGGAGGATGGCGCGCGCCTGATCTTCGGCGGCGGCCGCCCGGAGGGTCGGGACGAGGGCTACTTCATCGCGCCGACCGTCTTCGACGGTGTCACGCCGGAGATGCGCCTGTTCCACAACGAGGTCTTCGGCCCGGTCATGGCGGTGTGCCGCTGGAGCGACGAGGACGAGATGATCGAGCAGATCAACGCCACCGAATTCGGCCTCACCGCGCGCATCTGGACGAACGACCTGGGGCGGGCGAACCGCATCGTGTCGAAGGTGGATGCCGGCTTCGTCTGGATCAACGAGTCGGGACGCAAGGACCGCGGCATCCCCGTCGGCGGTTTCAAGCTCAGCGGCCTGGGCAAGGAGTCGTGCCTCGAGGAGATCATCAGCTACACCCGCGAGAAGTCGGTCACGACGACGTTCGCGGCCCACGCATGACCGGCGGGCGGGGCGTTGACGGGATGCGTCTGAGGAGGAACCGATGAAGGGTCTGGTGTTCACCGGCGGCGAAGCGGTGGAGGTCCGGGACTTCCCGGATCCCCAGGCTGGTGCCGGCGAGGCCGTCGTCCGAGTGCGGGCGTCCGGCGTCTGCGGCAGCGATCTGCCGCGGTACCGGGACGAAGCCGGCAGCAAGGGGATCATCCCCGGCCACGAACCGGCCGGCGAGGTCGTCGAGCTCGGACCCGGGGTCCCCCCGGGGCTGCGCGTGGGTGACCGGGTGATGGTCCACCACTACGCGGGGTGCGGATTCTGCGAGGTCTGCGCGATGGGATTCGAGCAGGCATGCCCGAACGACCGGGTGACGTACGGCACCGGCGCCCACGGCGGACACGCCGAGTTCATCTCGGTGCCCGCGAGGACGCTCGTGCACCTTCCCGAGGAGCTCTCCTTCGAGGCGGGCGCGGCGATCGCCTGCGGCACCGGCACGGCGTGGAACGGCCTGAAGAAGATGGACATCTCGGGGAGGGACACCGTCGCCGTCTTCGGCCAGGGGCCGGTCGGCGTCAGCGGCGTCGTCAGCGCGAAGGCGATGGGCGCGCGCGTGATCGCGGTCGACATCTCTGACGAGCGGCTCGACTTCGCCCGCGAACTCGGTGCCGACGTGACGATCAACCCGCTGCAGACCGACGTCGTCGCCGCGGTCGCGGAGGTCACCGGCGGTAGGGGCGCAACGGCATCCCTCGAGACATCGGGAGCGGAGGTCGCGCGCCAGCAGGCGCTCGAGGTGCTCTCCTACTTCGGGAAGTGCAGCTACATCGGCAACGGTGCGCCGAGCCGCATCGACATCCGCGGTGAGGTGATCCGCAAGGTGCTCACGATCTACGGCTCGTGGACCTTCACGAAGGCGGAGCAGATCGACATCGCGCGGTTCATGGTCGACAACCGCGTGGACCTCGACGCGCTCATCAGCACGCGCTATCCCCTGAGCGAGGGCGGGCGGGCCTACCGCGAGTTCGCGGGCGGAGCCATCGGCAAGCCGATGATCGTGTTCGACGCGTGAGCCCCCTCGCGTTCCCCCTGCTCTGACGCCCGCCCCGAGAAAGGCACATTCATGGTCATCACGTCGGTCAACCCGGCAACGGAAGAGGCCATCGCCACCTTCGAGCTGCACACGGCCGACCAGGTCGATCAGAAGCTCACTGCGGCGGTCAGCGCGCAGCGCGTGTGGCGTCGCACTCCGGTCGAGGAGCGCACCGCACTTCTCACCCGCATCGCCGAGGTGCTGCGAGAGGGCGCGGAAGAGTACGCGCAGATCATCACGCGTGAGATGGGCAAGCCCATCACCGAAGCCCGCGCCGAGATCGAGAAGTGCGCCGTCACGCTGGACTACTACGCCGAGCAGGCTCCGGCGTTCCTCGCCGATGAGCCCATCGCGTCCAACGCGAGCGAAAGCGGGGTGGTGTTCGATCCGCTCGGTGTCGTGCTCGCGATCATGCCGTGGAACTACCCGTTCTGGCAGTTCTTCCGCTTCGCCGCCCCTGCCCTGGCGGCCGGTAACGCTCCGTTCCTCAAGCACGCCAACAACGTGCCCGAGTCGGCGCTCGCCGTCGAGGAGATCGTGCGCAAGGCCGGCGCGCCCGAAGGGCTCTGCACCACGGTGCTGATCGAGTCGCACCGCGTCGCCGGACTCATCGAGGACGACCGCATCGCCGCGGTGACGCTCACCGGCTCCACGCAGGTGGGCAGGATCGTCGCATCCCAGGCGGGCAAGGCCCTCAAGAAGCAGGTGCTCGAGCTGGGTGGATCCGACCCCTTCATCGTGCTCGCCGGGGCAGACATCGCGCAGGCCGCCAGGGTGGCCGTCAAGGCGCGTTTCACGAACGTGGGGCAGAGCTGCGTCAACGCGAAGCGGTTCATCGTGGAGGAGTCGGTGGCCGACGAGTTCGTCGCCGCCTTCGTGAAGCATGCATCCGCGCTGAAGGTCGGCGATCCGAGTGAGGGCGACACCCACATCGGCCCCCTGGCGCGCGGCGACCTGCGTGATGAGCTCCATGACCAGGTGCTCCGCACTCTCGAGCACGGACGCGCCGTTCTCAAGCTCGGCGGCGCGCCCCTGGAAGGCCCGGGCTACTTCTATCCGCCGACGATCATCGACCACGTCGAGCCGGGGGACACTGCGTTCGAGGAGGAGACGTTCGGTCCCGTCGCCGCCATCATCCGCGCGCGCGACGTCGAGCACGCCGTCGAGCTGGCGAACGACACGGAGTTCGGTCTCGGAGCCGCGTTGTGGACGCAGGACCTGGACCTCGCGCGCACCCTGACGCGTCGCATCGACGCGGGTGCCGTGTTCGTGAACGGCATGGTCGTCTCGGACGCCCGTCTGCCCTTCGGCGGCATCAAGGCGTCGGGGTACGGCCGTGAGCTCGGCGACTACGGTCTGCGCGAGTTCGTCAACATCAAGACGGTGTGGATCGGGCCCGCGTCGGATGCCGCTCCGGTTGCCGCAGAGAAGATCGGCGAGTGAGTCTGTGACCGCTCCCTCCGTCGCGACGTGCCCGACCCCGTCCCTGACCAGCGATCTCGCCCGCTCGTGGCTTCTCGTCTCGGCGCGTGACGTCGAGCGGTTCACCCCCGCGGCCGAGGGCGATGCGGACGAAGTGATCCTCGATATCGAGGATGCCGTTGACCCCTCCTTCAAGGATGCCGCTCGGCGCGACGTCGTGGCCTGGCTGTCGGCCAACAGCGCCTGGGTGCGCATCAACTGTCGCGAGAGCCCGCACTGGGACGACGACGTCGCGGAGTTGCGTGGCTCCCCGGGGCTCCGCGGCGTCGTCCTCGCGAAGGTCGAATCGGCGGCCGCCGCCACGGAGACCTTCGTGGCGCTCGGGAGGACGGTTCCCGTCGTCGCGCTCATCGAGTCCGCGCTGGGGATCGAAGAGGCGGTCGCCATCGCGCGTGCGGAGGGCGTCATGCGTCTGGCGTTCGGCAGCGGCGACTATCGGCGCGACACCGGCGCGAGCGCGGATGATCTGGCGATGGCATACCCTCGGTCGCGGCTTGTCGTGGCATCCCGCATCGGAGGGCTCCCCGGTCCCATCGACGGTCCCACCGTCACTCCCGGGCTTTCGCTGCTGCGGGAGCAGTCGGCGGTCGGGGTGTCCCACGGCATGACGGGCAAGCTCTGCCTCTTCCCTGAGCAGGCGAGTGTCGTGAACGAATCGTTCAGCCCGTCCCGGTCCGACGTGGCCTGGGCGCGGGGGTTCCTCGCCGACTTCGACGAGCGGGGTGGTGTCGTCCGCGATGGCAGCGATCTGCCCCGACTCGGCAGGGCCAGACGGATCGAAGAACTCGCCCTCGCGTTCAACCTCAGCGTCGACTGACGCCGGCTGGGGAATCGCGCGCGGTTCCGCTGCTTCCCCGGAATCACGACGACGAAGTCGCGACGGGCAAGCCAGTATGGGGGGATGGACCTCAGCGCCGAGAACATATCGCCGACCCGGCACCCCGGCGGCCCCGGGACGCGTGCGGAGGAATGCTCCAGTGCTGCCTGACCCGCGCGATCGCCGCGTCACCGGCCGCGTCCGTCTGATCGACGCGTCGGGACGCCCTCTCGCCGGTGCCACCGCCGCGGTCGAGCAGACCGCCCACGCGTTCGGGTTCGGCAACATCGGATTCGACTTCGTGGAATGGATCGGCGGGGCACCCGAGTCACCCGACGGACGGGAGATCGAGTTCTTCGGCGGCGCCCTGCAGCCGGACCCCGAGCGCCTGGCGGCCGACTTTCTGGAGCTCTTCAACACCGTGACGCTGCCGTTCTACTGGCGCGGGTATGAGCCCCAGCGCGGCCGCACCGACGGTGCGCGCCTGCGGCGGACCGCGGAGTGGTTCGGTGAGCGTGGCGTCACGGTCAAGGGGCATCCGCTGGTGTGGCACACCCTCACCCCGCCGTGGCTGCTGGCCCTCGACGACGATGAGGCCGAGGCGGCTCTCCGCTCACGCATCCGCGACATCGTGACCGGATTCGCCGGCGTCATCAACCTGTGGGATGCCATCAACGAGGCGGTCATCCTCCCGGTCTTCACCGCCGAGGCCAATGCCGTGACACGACTTGCGCAGCGCAAGGGCCGGCTGGGCATGATCGCGCTGGCGTTCGAAGAGGCGCGCGCGGCCAATCCCGCCGCGCGGCTCGTCCTCAATGACTTCGACCTGTCGGAGAGCTACGAGCGGCTCATCGCGGAGTGCCTGGACGCCGGCATCGAGATCGACGCCCTCGGACTGCAGACCCACATGCACCAGGGGTACCGCGGCGAGGAGCAGGTGTGGGAGGTCATGGAGCGGTTCGCCCGGTTCGGGCTGCCGCTGCAGCTGACCGAGACGACGCTTCTCTCCGGCGACCTCATGCCGCCCCACATCGAGGACCTCAACGATTACGTCGTCGACGAGTGGCCCTCGACGCCGGAGGGCGAGGCGCGGCAAGCTGACGAGATCGTGCGCCACTACCGCACGGTCTTCGCCCATCCCGCCGTCGAGTCGCTCACGTACTGGGGCATCACCGACCACGGCTCGTGGCTCGGCGCCCCGGTGGGGCTGCTGCGCGCGGACGGTTCGCGAAAGCCCGCGTTCGATGCCTTGCGCGGGCTGATCCGCGGCGAGTGGTGGCTGGCCGCGACGCCGGTCACCGCCGACGCCGACGGTGTCGTCGAGGTGATGGGGTATCCCGGAACCTACCGCGTGGACGTCGGGCAGGATGCCGTCGAGGTCGCCCTGACGGAGGATGCCGGCACGGTCGATGTCGTTGCTGAACGAGCACGTCGTCGAGGTACAACGACCGGAAGGTAGTGGTGACGCGGGGATGGCCCCTCGTCAACCTGCCCGGTCAGTCCGCGTACTCCTCGTCGATGATCTGGTTCGCGTCCCCCGGCACGCACGCCGACGTGCCCCCAATGGCGTACTTGCCGGGCCCGTTGAGAAGCTCGCCCCCTGAAGGGAGCCTCCGGTGGCGAAGACAACGGGGTCGTGTTCGGTGTTCACCCGGACGGACATGCCGAGCGTCTCCCAGTGCGCGGCCACCTTCTCGGCATCCGCCAGAGAGTCCACGTCACCAGGCAGCGCGGAGTACCCATAGCTCCACTTCACCCCGTTACCACCATCGCAACTCTGCACCCCGGGGTCTCCGTCGTCGTCCCACCCGTCGGTGCCGAGCACATCCGCGGTGTCGTGGATGATGCTCGTCAGCGCCTCGCGCGCCTCGTCTGGTGTCACGTCGGCGTCCTGGGTTGCGCATCCGGTGAGTGCGACCACGACCGCGGCTAGGGTCACGGCAACTGGGGTCGGGCGATGACGGTCAGTACGCACCGCGCATCCGTTCAATCAGTGCCCGCGGAACGGGGTCGGTCCGGCGGCGAGCGATCCGGCCGTGAGGGTCAGTCCGTTTCCACGGTCGCGGCCATGGCCATGTTCGCGACCTCTGCTGCCCTGTCGGGGCTGAGGAGTGTGCCGCTGGCGACGACCCAGTGTCCGCTGTGGAACGCGTGTGCGTAGCCCATCCCGATTCCGTAGGTGACATCTCGGGAGTACACCATCGCCTTCGTGCCGTCGCTGCTGACGTAACCGTCATCCCGGTCGAGGTAGGCGTCGGAGGCTGCGAGGGCGTCGGTCAGGGGCGCCTGCACTTCCGGTGCGGTGGCCATCACGTGCACGGAGAACGTGCCGTCGCTTTGGTAGATGCCCCATCGGCACCCGGTCAGGAAAAGGGAGGCGTCGTACGCTTCCTGCGCGGCGGGGCCGATGATCCAGTACGGTTCCACCTCGCCTTCGGTGTCCGGGCCGTCGATTTCGGCGTGGAGGTTGGTGGCCCATGCCGGGTCGAGGAGGTCCTCGCATTCGGGGGCGGCGGCGGACTCCGGCCACGCCGGGGCGCTGGGGGCCGGTTCCGGCGCCGGGGTGGGTGCCGGCTCCTGGGGCTGTTCGGCGGCGGGAGGCGGCGGTGTCGCCGGATCCTCCTCGGGGGCCGCAGCTGCGCACCCAGTGAGGGTGAGGGCGGCCAGGGCGACGGTCGCGGTGAGGCTACGGCGGTTCACATGGCCAGCGTATAGGCGGGGGTGGGACATGCCTGCTCCTTCGGGTGGCCCGGTCGTGGAGCGCTCCCTCTCTTCCGTGCGCGGTGTGGCTGACCTTCATCACTCGAAGTCGATGACGCTGGGGTCCCACATCACGATGGGGGCTGTGGCGCGGCCGTTGCGGGCAGCGTTCAAGAGGCTTCCCGGCTGATTCCGCCGACGTTCTCCGTCGCGGCCGCAAGTCGGATCGTCGGTCCCCGTTGCCTCTAGGCTCCGGCGGATACCTCTTGATAGTCCGGACTGGGTCTGGAAGTGACAGTTGGAGGGGCTGACGGGGATCGGCCACTGCCCCCTCCGCGCGCCGCTTCGCGTCGCGCGGAGCCTCCGGCGCAGCGGGACCTCCCGCGGGCGCGTCGATCCCGACGGCAACCGCACGAAAGCCCTCCCGCACGACCTTGGGTCGCACGCGAGGGCTTTGGTGTCAAATCCAGACCCAGTTCGGCCTTTCCAGACCTAGGTCGGACCGATGGTTCGGCGACTGTAGCGGCCCCTGGGAGACAGCGTGCAAGCGGCATCGCCGCTATGCCAGTGACAAAGGGCGAAACGGTGGACGACCACCCGCCTTCGACGAAGGCGCCTACAGACACCGCAACGTCGTCGAGCGCTCCTTCCCGCTGATTAAGCAGTGGCGCGGTCTCGCGACTTGATAAGACAAGCTCGCCATCACCTACCGTGCGGAATTAGTGCTCCACGCCGCACTCACCTGGGCAACGCTGCTGGGAGACACACCCTACTCACCCGCCATCGCTCGCAGCGCCGCGAGGTGCCCATCGAAGGCGCGACGACCCTGCGCGGTGAGTTTGACTGTGGTCGTCTGGCGCGCGTCCGTTCGCTGAGGCGAGGCCTGCTTACTCGTGACGAGATAACCAATTTCGACGAGGTTTCGTACGGTCTTTGACAGGTTCGCCTCACTGAGTTCCAGCGTCGCAGCAATCGCTGCGAAATCCGCGTGGGCGAGCGGGCGCAGCATCGCACACAGACGCAGCCGGGTTGGCGCGTGGATCGCCTCGTCAAAGCGGGGTTCAGCCCGCACGGCGCACCTCGGCAGCATACGCGCGGTCATACGCCACGACGATGAGCGCGGCGGCGATACCCGCAGCCACAGCGACGGCAACCACCCATCCGGTCAAACCGAACAGCGCGAGTCCCAGGCTGAATGCAAACGAGAAGCAGATGATCAAGAAGAGCGCAACCAGCAACCAGAGCCCGCGAGGACCAGCCGGACGGGTAATGCCCATGCCACTGCGTTTACGAAAGAGCACCTCAACGCCGACGAAGACGCCCACGCTGAGCACAAAGGGCAACCACGCCCAGGCCAGCCCGGCCGCGGGTGCCGCGATGATCAGCGCCACACCCAAGCCCTGCGCAGGTGCACCCCACCACGTTTCGGCCATCATCCGTTCGCCGATCCGGCCACGGTCAGTGCTGAGCGCCTCGAGCACGAATGCCGGGTCACGCTGATTCTCGAAATGGCTTTCCATGCGGTTGAGTCAATCACTTAATCAGTGGTTAAGCAACATTGCACTCATGTCACTGATCGAACGGATGACCACGCCGTTCGTCATTCGACGACAACGGAATCGGCCTGTGATCGCGAGAGAAACCGCTTCTGACCTGGGAGTACCATTGACGGTCGTCCGGAGTAGCTTCGGAATCCGACCCAAATGCTACGGCCACGACCGCATCCCTATCAGTCGAACTAGCCCGCCTGAGCCAGAGGCAGTCCGAGCTAGCTCTGGAAATGACATTTGGAGGGGCTGACGGGAATCGAACCCGCGCTATCTGCTTGGGAAGCAGAAGTTCTGCCATTGAACTACAGCCCCGTGCATCGCCGAGGCGACGCGGGGTCAGCTTAGCAAAGGCAACTGCGTGCTCGCGCCGATAGGCTGGGCGCGTGCTGCTGAGCGACCGCGATATCCGACTCGAGATCGACGAAGGCCGTATCGGCCTCGACCCCTGGATGCCGGAGATGGTGCAGCCTTCCAGCGTCGACGTGCGGCTGGACCGCTACTTCCGCCTGTTCGACAACCACAAGTACCCGTTCATCGACCCGGCCGAGGATCAGCCCGAGCTGACGCGCCTCATCGAGGTCGACCCGAACGAGCCTTTCATCTTGCATCCGGGCGAATTCGCCCTCGGCGCCACCTTCGAGCAGGTGACCCTGCCCGATGACGTCGCCGCCCGCCTCGAGGGGAAGTCCTCCCTGGGCCGCCTCGGCCTTCTGACCCACTCCACCGCGGGGTTCATCGACCCAGGGTTCACCGGTCACGTGACCCTGGAGCTGTCCAATGTCGCGACCCTCCCGATCAAGCTGTGGCCGGGAATGAAGATCGGCCAGCTGTGCTTCTTCCGGCTGTCTTCGGCGGCGGAGAACCCCTACGGTTCGGGACCCTACGGCAACCGGTACCAGGGCCAGCGGGGCCCGACGGCGTCGCGATCGTCCCTCAACTTCCACCGCACCGACGTCGGCGCACGCGACCTCGGGTCGATCGGGGCCTGACGGCCCCGGGCGCGCCCGCGACGCGCTCCTTGCCACATCTGGCGCCCGCCCCGCGACCGCGCAGGTGCGAACGATCAGCGCCGGGCCGGCCGTCGCGCTGCTGGTTCAGTCGTCCTCGTCAGCGCTGAGCTGCCTCACCCGGCGCGAGGCGGCGCCTTCACTGGCAGCAGCAGCACGAAACCGAGCAGCAGCACGAAGGCGATCCCGAGGATGCCGAAGGCCGTCATGCCGGTGAGGGTGATCAGGGTCGCCCACAGCAGCGACGTCATCCAACCCGCAGCGCGGCCCGTGGTGGCGTACAGGCCGAAGATCTCACCTTCGCGTCCGGCGGGGGTCAGGCGAGCGAGGAACGACCGGGATGCCGACTGCGCCGGGCCGACGCAGGCGCACAGTGCCAGCCCTCCGATCCAGAAGACGATCGTTCCGGCATCCACCAGCGCGAAGACCGCCGTCGCCATGAGCACCATCGCGCCCAACGACCAGAGGATGACCGTCTTGGGTCCGAAGAGGTCGTCGAAGCGCCCGACGATGAGGGTTGAGACGCCGGCGACGACGTTTGCCGCGATGCCGAAGATCACGAGGTCGAGGAACTCGAAACCGAAGACGCTGCCTGCGATGATGGCGCCGAACGTGAAGACCCCGCTGAGACCGTCGCGGAAGACCGCGCTGGACAGCAGGAACCAGAAGGTCGGCCGCGACTGCGGCGAGCGGTACAGGCCCATGACGTCGCGCACCAGCAGGCCGTAACCGCGCAGCAGGCCGACGCGTCGCTCGGGTCGGCCGGCCGACGGCTCGGGCACGCTCAGGAAGATCGGGATCGAGAAGGCGAGGGTCCACAGGGCGCAGCCCACCGCGATGATGCGGAAGGGCAGTCCACCGTCCTCGCTCAGGCCGAACCAGTCCGACATGTAGAAGACGACGACGAGGATCAGGGCCACGATGCCGCCGAGGTAGCCGAAGCCCCAGCCGAGACCCGAGATGCGCCCGATGGTTCGCGGCGTCGCGATGCCGATGAGCATGGCGTTGTAGTTGACGCCGGCGATCTCGCTGAACACGGTGCCGGCGGAGATGAGCGCCACGCCCAGCCAGAACAGCGCGGGGGCCGGCTCCACGAACCACAGCAGCGCCATGCTCATGACGAGACCGCCGGTGCCGATTCCGAGCCACAGCTTCTGGCGTCC
>NZ_JANJFJ010000112.1:0-12531 GCF_024626565.1 Microbacterium sp. zg.Y909 | reverse complement strand
TTCTCCACCAGGACGACCTGGGTGGTGAGGTCCAACGAGTCCAGCAGGTACGGTCCGGAACCGGCCGATGCGCCGTCGAGGAACGTCTGCGCGGCGTCGGTGGTGTCGGTGGCGCCGCCGTTGGCCTCGACCTCTTCGGCGTTGAGGATCGACAGCGACGGGTTGGTCACGATCGCCGGCAGCTGCAGCGACGGCTTCTCGGTCTTCAGCACGACGGTGGCGTCGTCGACCTTCTCCACCGTGATGCCCGCCATGAGGAAGTTGGCTTTGGAGTCGGTCATGCCCGCCACGCGCTCCAGCGAGAACACGACGTCGTCCGCCGTCACCGGGGAGCCGTCCGAGAACACGCGGTCCTCGTCGAGGGTGAAGGTGAACTCGGTGGCGTCCTCGTTCTGCTCCATCGTCGCCAGCGCCGGCTGCGGCGTGGTGTCGTCGCCCTCGAGGGTGAGCAGCGTGTCGTACACCGCGTGCAGCACCATGTTGCCCGTGGGCACGTAGTTGCGGCCGGGGTCACCGGTCTCGAGCGAGAACGCGGTGTCGATGACGAGCGTGCCGGACGCGCTGTCACCACCGTCCACGTCGGTGTTCGCCGAGTTGCCGCCGGAGCAGCCGGCGAGCGCCAGCACGGAAACCGCGACGAGCGCGGCAGCGGCACGGGAGTGGGATCGGGCCACGGGTGGTCCTCCTGAGATCGCGGGCTGGACATCCCGAGGGAGCGCAGCGGGTTTTCGGGCACTCTATCCGAGATTCCGTCACGGACGCGCACTTTCCGTTGACGGACGTAACACCCAGGTGCAATATGTCCAACATGAGGGAAACGCGCACGCACTCGGCTGGACGATCGGCCGTCCAGATCGACGAAATCGGCTACGACATCCTCCGTGCGCTGAGAGATGACGGTCGTGTTTCAATTGCCGCGCTGGCGGCACGCGTCGGCATCTCGCGGGCCAGCGCGTACAGCCGGGTGGAGGCCCTCACCCGAGCGGGGGTCATCACCGGGTACTCGGCGCGGGTCGATCCTGCCAAGGCGGGCCTCGGTGTCTGCGCGCTGGTGTTCTGCTCCGTGCACCCGCAGAGCTGGGAGGAGTTCTTCGCCGCGGTCCGGGCTCTTCCGGAGGTCGAATCGGCGAAGATCACCACCGGTGAGCACGACATCATGCTGCTCGTGCGCAGCATCGACGTCGAAGGCATCCACGCCCTCGTGGTGGGCGGTATCGCCCTGCTGCCGCAGGTGGCGCGCGTGGAGACCGTGCTGATCCTCAACGAGGTGTTCGAGCGGCCGTACGTACTGCCCACTGACATCCCCGCCCGTAAAGAGGTGATGCCCGAGCAGGGCCTGATGAGCTTTGTGGCGACGAGCTCGGATCGCCCGTCGGGCTGACGCGCGCTCAGAGCTGTATGCACACGCTCTCGTGGTCGACGCCGTCCACGACGAAGCTCTCCACCAGGCGGAGGCGGCCGTCCTCGGCGCGCTCCGCGCGGCTGTCGGCGGAACCGCGCACGATGCTTCCGTCGGCGGCGAGCGCGTGGGCGAACGAGATGCCGACCACGTCGCCGTCGACGCTGCCGACGAAGCGCCCCTCGGTCACGGTGTCGCCGGTGTACTCACCCCACACCAGCAATCCGTCCTGGTGGTACGTGAAGGTGGTCGGGGACTGCGGATCGACGATGCTGGCGGTGGAGGAGACCATCGCGAACCGCTGGCCATCGAGGTTGATCGGGGAGGGCATCCCACGAGTATCGCGTGAGACGGGCGCCTTCTGCCAAACGGGGCGAGCCGCCAGGCTTGCACCGCGGCAGGGGTCGAGCCTGCATCCTTCCCTGTCAGGAGCAGAGGGCCGCCAGCTCGTCAACGGACTCCTGCACATCGCGGCTGTCGTCCACGAGGTCGCTCTGGACCTCGGCCAGCAGCGGCGCGTCGTCGGCGGCGGCCTGCAGCTGGTCGATCAGCAGGCCGACTTCCCTCATGTCCTCGTACACGTCCTCGAGCTCGTCGCGCACCCGCACGTTGGTGACCTGCGCCAGCGAAGTGTCCAGGTCGTCCGTGGCGGACCGGACCGCCTCGGATGCCCCGGCGTAGTCCTCGTCGTCGATGAGGGCGAGCGCTTGCGTCAGCGCATCCTCGGCGCTCTGGGCCTCGCCTTGCGCGATGTCGCAGGCCTCGGCGACGGATTGCTCTTTCGTGGCCTGCGTGGCGCCGCCTGTCGCACCGCCGGCGGTACAGCCCGAGACACCGAGCAGAACGATGGCCGCGAGCGCGCCCGTGGTGATCTTGCGCATGATGTCGTCCTCCGTGGCGTCCGTGTTCGTAGGCGGCCACGGTACGTCTCGACCGAGGGCCGCGCCAGGCCCGGGCCTGGCTCGTTGTCGTGCCATTCGGTCGATCCAGGAGAAGTCGAAGACGCCGTCCGGCGCTCCGCGCCCGAGCCGGCCGACGCACCCCACCCCGCTACCGTGGCACTATGCCGACCGCCTCCTCGTCCCACCAGACCGCCCTCGTCGTCAGCGGCTCCGGGCGGTACGCCGACCCGTGGCATCCGTTCCCCCGCACGAGTCCCCTCCTCGCCGAGATCCTGCGCGAGACGGGGTTCGAGGTGAGGATCGACGACGACGTGGATGCCGCGATGACCCGGCTCGACGACGTCGATCTGCTCGTCGTGAACGCGGGCGACCCGTGGAGCGACGACCGGGACGGCGCCGCTCCCGCGGCATCCGTCGACGGCTTCGACCACGCCCTCGAGCGCGGGATGGGGGTGCTGGCGATGCACTGCGCCGTCGCATCGCTGCGGGACTACCCGTCGTGGGCGCCGGCGAGCGGCGGCATGTGGGTGCCGCAGGCGTCGTGGCATCCCGAGATCGGCGACGTCGACATCGCGGGCGGTGTGCTCCCCGGAGGCACCGTGATCGACGACTTCTCGGTGTTCGACGAGCGCTACTGCCGCCTGCAGCAGCTCGGCGAGCGCAGCGTCGTCGCGACGCAGGTCACCGACGGCGAGCGGATGCCGGCTGCCTGGGTGCGCACGCACGGCCCGGCGCGGGTGGCCGTCGACACGCTGGGCCACGACGAGCGATCCTACGACTCCGCGGGGCACCGGCGCCTCATCGGGACACTCGCCCGGTGGGCCGCCGGCGCCGCCTGACCCCGGGCGTCGCCGGCGCGTGGGCACCCGAAGAACCGGCGATCCCCGAAGAACGGGCGACGACGCGGATGCCGCGCGCACAGCCCCGCTCAGGCGTCGTCGAGGTAATGGATCACAGCCTGCACCCGGCGGTGGACATCCGCGTCGGCAGGAAGCCCGAGGGAGTCGTAGATGCGGGACATGTGCTGCACGACCGCCTTCTCGGTGAGGAAGAGCTTCGCGGCGATGCTCGCGTTGCTGCAGCCCTCGGCCACCAGAGCGAGGACTTCGCGCTGGCGCGGGGTCAGACAGCCGACGGCCGAGGTCGCCCGGCTCGCGCGGTCGACCATGACGGCCACCACCTCGGGGTCCAGCACCGTTGCCCCGGTGGCGACGGCGGCCAGGTCGTGGAGGAACGTCTCGATGTCGGAGATCCGTTGCTTGAGGAGGTACCCGACACCGCCGGTGCCGCTGGAGAGCAGTTCGCGGGCGTAGCTGCGCTGCACGTACTGCGACAGCACGACCACCCCGGTCGCAGGGTGCGCCGCCCGAATGGCGAGGGCGGCGAGGAGCCCTTCGTCGGTGTTGGTCGGGGGCATCCGGATGTCGGTGACGACCAGGTCCGGCGCGTGCGCGGCGACCGCCTCACGCAGCTGTCCGGCGTCGCCGACGGAGGCGACGACATCATGGCCGGCTTCCTCCAGCAGAAGCTGCAGGCCGCGCCGGATGAGCGTCTCGTCCTCTGCGATCACGATCCGCAGGGCAGCGTCACGCATAAGCGCGTCCCTTCCGTCGGGGTACTGGTCAGTGCGAACGTCCCACCCGCGGCATCCACCCTGTCCGCCAGGCCTCGAAGACCGGTGCCCCGCTCGACCTGCGCACCGCCGACGCCGTCGTCGCTCAGGTCGAGCACGAGCTCATCGCCGTGCACCTCCAGCAGGACGACGACCGAACCGGCCTGGGAGTGCTTGACCACGTTCGTGAGCCCTTCGGCGATCACGAAGTACGCCGTGTCGGCGATCGCGTCGCCCAGCACCCCGACAGCGCCGACCAGCCGCGTAGGGATCGGCATGCGATCCGCGAGCTCCTCGGCGGCCGCGAACAGACCGCGCTCGATGAGCGCCGCCGGCACGAGGTCGTGCACGAGCCGCCGCAGATCGGCCGCGGCGGTGTCGATGTCGCGACGCAGCCGCGTCGCACGCGCGTGGACGACGTCGGGATCGGCGGAGGCCAGGCGCTGGGCGTCGACGGCGAGCATGACCAGCTGCGCCTGCAGCCCGTCGTGGAGGTCCCTGGCGATGCGACGGCGCTCACGGTCGGCCGCTTCGACCAGTCGTTCCCGCGAGCGCAGCAGCGCCCGGCGGTTCGCCCGCAGCTCCGCGGTGAGACGCTCGCGGTCCACCGCGATCGCCACGACGTTGCCGGCGGTGCGCACGAGCTCCTCGTCGACCAGCAGCGCCCGGTCGTACTCGATCGCTCCGATCACCCGCCCGTCGAGGACGATCTGCGACCAGCCGCGGTGGGGGGCGCGAGGGGGCACCGGATGCCCGTCGGCGTCGACGAAGCAGCCACGGCCCTCCGCCCAGAAGTACAACTCCAGCGACGGATCGCCCAGTGCACGCGCCAACGCCGCGGAAAGCAGCTCGCGACTGGCCGCGGCCGCGCCGAGCCAGGTGCCCAGCTCCTCGAGCTGACTGGTGCGGGCGAACCCGCCGCGCAGCATGCCGAGCGCGAACGCCACGGGCACCCCGGTGACCACCAGGTACTGCGCGGCGATGCCGATCAGGGGGTCGACGCCCAACGGCGCCAGCACCAGCCGGCCACTGAGGGGTGTCGCGACGGCGGCGAAGATGCCGTACGAGAACAGCGGCACGAGCACGCGACGGTGGGCGGCGTCCGCGCGCCTCAGCCGACCGACGAGGATCACGACGGTCGCTGCCATGACCGCCGCCCCCGCGACCACCTGCACCGAGAGGGCGGCCGCGGCGAGGTCGGGGGCATCGACGATGACCAGGTCCGGTGCCGGGCCGTCCACGTCGAACAGGTACTGCGGCGCCTGCAGCGCCGTCGACAGCGTGTACCCGGCGATCACCACCGCCCTCGCCGGCCACGTGATGAGGTAGCCCGTGGGGAAGGCCAGCAGCAGATGCAGCATGGCAGGGAGGATCAGCGTCGCGCAGACGGCTCCGACGGCCACCAGGAACGGGACACCGGTGTTGCCCACCGTGCCCAAATGGATCATCACCCCCGCCAGGACGATGAGCATTCCCAGCGGGTTGCTCGGCCTGCGCTGCCACGCCACCACGCCCACGCCGACGTAGACGTAGAACATCACCGCACTCGCCGCGATGAGCGGCCAGGCCGGGTCTTCGACCGGGATCAGCGCGAGGTAGACGGCGCCCAGGATCCCCGCGAGCACGGCGACCATCGCGAGGGCGCGGTCGAGCGAGCGGGCGAGCGCCGAACGGACGGGTACCGGACGGCCGCCATGAGGTTGGGTCATCGGGCACCAGAGGGGACGGGGAACTCCATTGTGGCGGCTGGATGCCGGGACACCTAGCGACCCAGGTCGCCTGTGGCGCGGCATCCGCCCGCTCGACCCGCCGCGCACCGCCGCGTCACGGGAAGTCGATGATGGCGAAGCCCAGCGGCAATTCGCCGGTGCGCGGCTCGGGCCGAGACAGCGCACCCTGCAGGAAGGTGCCCGTGAGGTAGTCGTCGGCGTCGGCGATCAGCCCGGGGGCGACCTGCCCTGCGTAGTCGAAGCTCGCCAACGCATACGGGAGCGAGTCCGAATCCAGCAGGCTCGGCCCGTCCATCAACTGGAAATGCAGGTGCGAGGCGTTGGCGTTGCCGGTGTTGCCGAGATGCCCGAGAACCTGGCCCTCGGTCACGGTGTCGCCGGGCTTCACCGTGATCGATCCCGCGATCAGGTGGGCGTACATGGCGTACACCCCACCGCCGAGGTCGAGCACGACGTGGTTGCCGTCGACGTTCTCGACGGTGAGCTTCGCCGCCAGCTCGGGGTCGTGGGCGGGCAGTACGCCGGGGGCGTTCGCCGCCATGCCATCCAGGATCGACACGACGGTGCCGTCCGCGACGGCGAGGATGTCGGCGGCGTAGTCGACGTAGCTGTCGTTGCTGGTCTTGTCGCCGGAGTAGAACTCGCCCGCGTCGTTCGTCCGCTTCCAGTCGATCGCGAAGCGCTGGCTGTTGTTGAGCTTGCCGTTGACCGACATGACCGAACTGCGGTGCGGGAAACCGGGCTCGCAGCATCCATTGAGCGCGACCCAGTCGTCGCCGCGCACCGGGGGCGCGATGACGGGCAGCGTGCGGGTGGAGATCGCCAGCGGCGCGGCCAGATACTCGATGGCGCCCGGCTCGCCGAACGCCGGGGAGAGCGCGCCGGTACCCGAGATGCGGTGCAGGAGAACCGGGGGGAGCTGGTCGAGCGACTCGAGGGTGAAGTCGACGAAGACCACGCGGCTGGTCTGGGGCGGGATGACCGCGCTGTCGACGTAGCCGGCAGGCAGATCCCGGAGCCGATTGCACTCACCGAACGTGCACGACGGATCGACCAACGCCGTTCCGGAGAAGCTCGCGACGGTGCGTTGCGGATCGGCACCATCGACGACGTCGATCTGGCCCAGGGTCGCGGGGATCTTCGTGGCGTTGGTGAGCTGGAGATCGTAGACGACGTGGAATCTGCCATCGGTTCCGGGGAACGGCAGCGGCGGCGCGCCGATGGTCTCGACGGTGACCGCGGTGAACGCGTCCGGAACGGTCACGTCCGACACGGAACCGGCCGCCGACGGCGCGGTGGGGGCGTCGGCGGGAGGTGTCGCCGAGCAGCCGGCCGAGAGAAGCGCCACCGCCGCCACGAGCGGGACGAACAGACGGATCATGCGGCGAGATGTCACTGTGAAGCTCCAGTTTTGTGCGATTTCCGCGAAGTTATCAGGCGGTACGTGGCCACCTCTGGGGACCTGAGTCCCCTGTTTGCCGCGTTGGCGCTCCCTAGCGTCATGGGGTGATGGAAAAGCACCAGACCCGAGTCCACCCCTGGAAGACGGCCGCGATCGCTGCGGGTGTCGTGGCCGTCGTCGGCGTCGGCGTGGCGATCGCCGTCGGCGCGTCGACCGGGCCGCCCCCCGCGCTGCCGCCCGCCGCGGAGGCCGGCGCGGGTGCCCCCGAGCCCGATGGACGGCTCGCCGCCACACCGGAGCAGGCGTACGCGCTGTCGCTCCCGGTGCTCGGCGGGTGGCTCGAGGAAGACTTCGACCACGCGTGGATCGTGACGGCCGCGACGTTGGAGGCGGCCGCGGCCGCACTGGACCATGCCGCGCGTGACGACGTGCAGTACGCACATTGGGTGGACACCTTCACGGGCGTACTCGACGTCGCCGATGCGGTCGCGGCCGGCGACCAGGAGGGTGCACTGACGGCCTTCGCTCCGCTCTCGGCGCAGTATCCGGGCCCGTACGACGACGTCATCGTCGACCGGTCGCTGTCACGGATGCCGACCGAGGACGCGCTCGCCCACATGGCCGCGCTCGAGGCGGGGATCGCGGCGGGCGACGGCGCAGCAGTACGCAGATCCGCAGGCGACGTCGCCGAGGCGTTCGCCGAAGTCGTGCGGGCCGCTCAGCTCGGCGTCGCAGATGAGCCCCACCAGGTGCTCACCCGCCTGCTGCCCGCTTTCCGGGCGCTCGACGATCTGCACACCGCCATCCTCGACGGACAGACGCAGGATGCCGCAGCGGCGGCCGCCGCGCTCCGCTCCTCGTTCGACACCTTCACCGCCTGGCACCACAGCGTGTCCGGCTGACGACCACGATCACTCAGGGGAACGAAGACAGATGAGATCCACCATTCACCGCCGGCGGGCATCCGTGCGCGCCCGCGCCGCCCTCGCCATCCCGATCGCCGCGATCCTCCTCGTGGGGGTCCTGGCCGGCCCGGCACACGCCGAGACCGGCGATCCGCAGACCGAGACCGCCGCGCCCGCGCCCTCGGAGACCCCGGAGCAGGCGACGCCCGACGCGCCCGCGACCGAGCAGGCGCCCGACGCGCCCGAGCCCGAGACCGCCGACGATGACGCGGTACCCGTGCTGTCCCAGGCCACTCAGACGGTGCGGCGGGACGCGGTGCCCACACGGGCGACCGGGTTCCAGCTGCGGTATGCGTTCGCGCCGGGCGTGCAGCCGGCGAACCCGCGCAATGAGACCGACGTGGCTGCGGAGCAGAAATACGACTGGGCCGATGCCGGCATCCACTATCTGGCCTGGGACTACCCCATGCCCGATGACGGCCACCACGAGGTGACCTTCACCGCGCAGCTGATCGACCACGGAACGCTCACCGACTACACCGTCGAATACACCTCGAAGGTGAACCGCACATCCGGATCGCTGAGCGTCGAGACGGACTGCGCCATCCTGCAGGACGGCGCACCGGTGGACTTCCAGAACGAGTCGCCCTTCGCGTGCGAGGGGAGCTCGACGCAGGGGGCATCGGGGGCCGTGCTCGCCTCGGCGAAGGTGGCGCTGTACAACTGGTCCACCATCACCGGCATCATCGACGTGCGCAACGTCAGCCACGGACCGGTCATCTCACTCGCCGAGGGGACCTTCTCCACCGCGAACCAGCAGAAGCGCATCCTGATGAACGGTGAGGCCTGGTACCCGGTGGACGCCGACGTCGAGCACAAGCGCGCGCTGCCGTACGCGACCATCGAGAACGGGGCGCAGCTCACATGGTCCGCCGCGCAGCAGAACTTCGGGCGCGAACAGTCCGAACCGGACACCCACGCGCAGGCATCTTTCGCCTACCGCATCCTGCTCGACGGCAGGGAAACCCCGTACTGGATCAGCGGCTGGGCGGAGAACTACAAGTACCTGTCGGGCAGCGAGCCCTCCGCCACCTGTTCGATCTACCTGGGCGACCCGAACACGACCGGTGTGCGCGTGCTGGAGAACACGCCGTTCACGTGCGAGCCCACCGGAATGAGCAAGCCGAACGTCAAGACCGACGATGACACCACCTTCCAGGTGCGGATGGCCAAGGTGGACACGGTGACGACAGACCAGGATGCCAGGGACCGCGGCATCGTCGACGCCTGTGGCGAGCATGGGAACGGCTGCATCCAGGCCATCGGTGAGCCGACGCTCGACACGGCCGAGGCAGGGAACCCGCGGACCATCGCCACCCAGCCCCACACGGCGGGTTCGGACGAGCCCCAGGAGTGGAAGTTCGAGCGCACCTGGTCGCAGGAGGTCAGGGACTCCGTCGAGCAGACCTTCGGCATCAAGCTCAGCTACGAGGCAGAGTATGAGCCGATGCCGGGCGAGACATTCAAACAAGGCGTGGAGTTGAGCTCCGAGACGAGCTACGGATATGACCTCACCAAAGGGCTGGAATACACGTTGACGAGTTACCCGAAGATCCCGTTCGGCGCCGTGGGACGAATGGTGCAGTACGAGGCCTGGGACGTGTACACGGGTGAGCTGTACTTCTTCGGCGAGGGCAACTCGTGGTACCGCCTCAGCGGGACCTCGATCCGCATTCCGGTCGACGCGTCGATGTTCGGTGCCGAGTCGAAGACGTTCGCCGGGCACGTGGATGCGCAGGAGGCCCCGGTGATCGGCGGCGTGGAGTTCCGCTGTTCGTGGCAGGAATCCGCGAGGGCGAACGTCCTCCTCCACAACCCGACCGTGGAGCAACTCACTCTGTGCGACATCCCCGTCAGCTGGGGCGATGAGGTGCCCCACATTCGAGGGCTCGACGTCGACCCCGACCTGCTCAAGGACGCCCGCGCAGTGCTCGCCGACGACCTCGCTGCGCTGGAAAAAGAGCTCGAGAAGCGCAAGAGCGAGCTCGCCGAACTGCGTCAGGGCTGATCGAACCGGCGCCCGCGCACGGCTCCCACGCCGTTCGTTACAGGTGCTTGCCGCCCGTGACCGGCAGCACGGCACCCGACGTGTAGGAGCCGTCCTCGGAGGCGAGGTACACGTACGCACCGGCCAGCTCGGCCGGCTGCCCGGCCCGGCCGAGCGGGGTGTCATGGCCGAACTCTTCGAGGCGCTCGACCTCCCAGCCGGTGGCGGGGATGAGCGGTGTCCAGATGGGACCGGGGGCGACGGCGTTCACGCGGATGCCGCGGGGTCCGAGCTCCTCGGCCATGGCGCGGACGAATGCCACCTGGGCGGCCTTGGTCATGGCGTAGTCCACCAGCGACGGTGACGGGCTGAACGCCTGGATCGACGCGGTGACGATGAGCGACGAACCCGGCTGCAGGTGCGGCACGGCAGCGCGGGCGGTCCAGATCATGCCGTAGAGGTTCGTGCGGAAGACGCGGTCGAACTCCTCGGTCGGCAGGTTCTCGATGCCGTCGCGGTCCTTCTGGTAGGCCGCGTTGAGCACGACGATGTCCAGGCCCCCGAGCTGCTCGACCGTGTCGGCCACGATGCTCGTCGCGAAGGTCTCGTCGCGGATGTCGCCCGGGAGGGCCACGGCCTTGCGGCCGGCCTGCTCGATGAGGGCGACGGTGGCGTCGGCATCCTCCTGCTCCTCGGGGAGGTACACGATCGCGACGTCGGCGCCTTCGCGCGCGTAGGCGATCGCGACGGCGCGGCCGATGCCGGAGTCACCGCCGGTGATCAGCGCCTTGCGACCCTCGAGTCGGCCACTGCCGCGGTAGGTCTTCTCGCCGTGGTCGGGGTCGGGAATCGTCTCCCCGGTCAGGCCGGGCTGCTCCTGGTGCTGGGCGGGGATCTCTTCGTCGCGGTACTTATCACGCGGATCCTGCATGGTCATGTGGCTCCTTCCGTTGCGTGCTCCGAGCGTGCCCGAGCGAAGCAGCAGCGAAAAGGGGCTTGACACCCCTCGGCGCTCAATCGGCCGCGTCCCCCCCTCACGCTGCCGAGTGAGTATTCAGCAGGCCGCGCGAATACTCACTCGGCAGCGGGGAGGGGGCAGACGGCGGCGGCGGCGACGGCCTCACCGTACTGTTCTGCCGTCCAGGGCAGGCCGGCGGCGGGCGCGGTCTGTCCCGACGCCGCCGGTGCCTTCGACGCGATCGCGGCGAGCTCCCACGCGAGGTATGCACCGACGCCACCGTTCGCGCGCGAGTTGTTCAGCACGACCGCGACGGTCATCCCGGTGGCCGGGTCGGAGAAGGCCCCGGTGATGTATCCCGGCATCGCGCCGTACTGGCCGACGAGCGACCCTGCCTGGTAGGTGCCGCCGGCGGTGGTGTACCAGGCAGGAGCGCCGGGCCCGGCGGGCATCACCGAGGCGAAGCGGTCGTCGTTGGCACCGGGAAGGGATCCCGTCGCGAGGGCCTGCATGTACAGCCCCAGGTCCTCGATGTCCGACACCACGCCAGCGGCGGTGTAGCCGGTGCTCGACGACAGGGCGGTGACGTCCATCGGCTCGGCGCAGTTGGCCCCGCCCTCCGGACCGTCGGGCGAGTACAGCCCGTTGAGCATGGGCGCCTCGGCTTCGGCAAGATTGCGCGTCGCTGCCGGAAGCACGGTGGCCTCCAACGCGAGCGGCTCGGTGATGTACTTCTCGTACATCTCCGCGGCCGACATGCCGGTCGCCCGCTCGAGCGCGATGCCCAGCAGCAGGTACCCGGTGTCCGAATCGGCGAACGCCGCCCCGGGCTCGCCGGTGCGCGCGGATCCCATCCCGTAGGCGGCCAGCTCCTTGGGGCTCCACACGCGCTCGGGAGTGGCCAGCCAGCGGTCGATCACGCGCGGCGCGTACGAGGCGATGCCGCTCGTCGAGTCGCACAGCTGCTCGAGGGTGATGTCCTCGTAGCCCGGCATGCCGGTGATCCACTCGGTCACCGCGTCGTCAGGCGACACCAATCCGTCGGATGCCGCCGCATACAGCACGTCGCAGGTCATCGCGCGTGTCACGTTGGCCACCCGGAAGCGCATGTCGGTGCTCACCGGCTGGCCGCCGGGCGTCGTGGTACCGAGGCCCGCGACCCACGTGCCGCTCCACGGCGCCCACACTCCGACGATCGCGCCACTCGAGCCCGTCGCGGCCATGGCGCGCTCGACCGCTCCCTGCAGCTGCTGCTGAGTCTCGGCGGCCAGCGCGGCATCCACCTGTTCCGGAACGTCGGGAACGACAGACGGCCCGTTGCCGGAGCACGCGGTGGCGACGAGCGCAATGCCGACGACGCCGGCGATCGCGGTCACGACGCGCCGTGCGCGGCTGATGTGCGGCATCCAAACCCCCGAAAAGTCTCCCTACGATTCAAACACACCCCGGCGTCCGCCCCCGTACGGCTCACCTAGCCTGGGGTCATGCCGCATACCTTCGACGACGCCACCCTGGTGGGCGTGCTCCGGCACATGAACGACGACCACACCGACGACAGCCTGCTGATCGCGCGCGC
>NZ_JANJFJ010000111.1:0-4903 GCF_024626565.1 Microbacterium sp. zg.Y909 | reverse complement strand
CCCGTAACGGCCGTTCGCGCGCACCGCCTCCTCGCTGAACCACCGCAGGAACTCGCCACCGTAGGCGACTTCACCGCGCGCCTCGGCGAGGGGCTTTCCCATCTCGAGGGTCATCAGCAACGCGAAGTCCTCCTTCCGCTCCTGCAGCAGGTCGAAGGCGCGCCGCAGCAGTTCGCCGCGCTCACGGGCGGGGGTCGCCGCCCAGGCCGGGAACGCCGCGTCAGCGGCATCCAAGGCGGCCACACCGTCGGCGACCGAGGCGCTGGCGATGGTCTTCACCACATCGCCGGTGGCAGGGTCGACGACGTCGAGCGTGCCTCCGTCCGATGCCGCGCGCCAGGCCCCGTCGATGAACAGGCCCTCTGGAACGGAGGCCAGCAGCTCGGTCTCGCGGTCGTCAGTCATTAGGACTCCTTCGTCGTCGGATGCCGCACACACACGTCCCGATGATCGTATACGATCCCCGCGCAAATGACCCTATACTCGGTGACGTCCGGCGGCCGTGCGCCGGCGGTGCCCGAAAAAGGGGCACGCAGCCACCCGCAAGCCCGCGACCGACGACGGTCTCGGGCGGGCGAGCCAGACACATACGGCATCCGATCACCGTCCCTGTACCTGGAGCACCGCCCATGCCCTCCGTCTCCGCGCACGTCGCCGTCACTCTCGCCGCCCACATCGATCACGTCTTCGGGTTGATGGGCAACGGCAACGCCTGGTTCCTCGACGCCCTCGTGCGCGACACCGACGCCTCGTTCACCGCCGTCCGTCACGAGGCGGGCGCCGTCGTCGCCGCCGACGCCTACCACCGCGCCTCGGGGCGCCTGGCCGCCGCGACCGCGACGTACGGCGCCGGGTTCACCAACACCCTCACCGCACTGGCCGAGGCCGTTCAGGCGCACGTGCCGCTGGTGCTCGTCGTCGGCGACGAGCCCACCTCTGGGCCGCGCCCCTGGGACGTCGACCAGATCGCGCTGGCGGCGGCCGTCGGCGCCCGCACATACACCGTGGGTCGGACGGATGCCGCCGCGACCACCGTCATCGCCATCGAGCACGCCCTGACCTACCGGGTGCCGACGGTGCTGGCGATCCCTTACGACGTGGCCACCCGTGAGGCGGGGCCGATCCCGACGGCGCCGGAGCCGGTGCTGCCGGCGCCCCTGCAGCCTGGACCCTTCGCCCGCGCCGCCGTGGACGACCTCGCCCGCGCGCTGGCCGGCGCCCGCCGCCCGCTGCTGCTGGCCGGCCGCGGCGCGTGGGTCTCGGGCGCCGGCGCGGCACTCGGTCGCCTCGCCGACGCCACCGGTGCGGTGACGGCGACGACCGCGCTCGGGCGGGGCGTCTTCCCCCGCCCGGAATACGACCTCGGCGTCACCGGCGGATTCGGGGCCGAGGGCGCGATGGAGCTTGTGCGCGACGCCGACGTCGCAGTGGTGTTCGGGGCGTCGCTGAACCAGTTCACGATGCGCTTCGGCGACCTGTTCGCACCGGGCACCCGCGTCGTCCAGGTCGACTCCGCACCCGCGGCGACCCACCCGCACGTCGGCGGGTTCATCCGCGGCGACGCCGCTGTGGTGGCCGATGCCCTCGCCACCGCTGTGACGGGGCTCGGCGCCGCACCGTCCGGCTGGCGAGAGAGCGTCGACATCGCCGCGCTGCGCACCCAGCGGGCCGGCGAGGAGTTCGCCGCCGACGGCCGCCTCGACCCCCGCGCGGCGGCTGCGCGCATCGGCGAGCTGCTGCCGGAGAACCGCGTCGTGGTCTCGGACGGCGGGCACTTCATCGGCTGGGCGAACATGTATTGGCCGGTTGCGTCGCCCGACCGCATGATGATGATCGGCACCGCCTTCCAGTCGATCGGTCTGGGCTTTCCGAGCGTGCCCGGCGCGGCGCTGGCGCAGCCGGATGCCACGGTGGTGCTCACCACCGGCGACGGCGGCGGCCTCATGGCGCTGGCCGACCTCGAGTCCGCGGTGCGCGTCGCCGGTGGGCGGGGGCTCGCGGTGGTGTGGAACGACGGCGCGTACGGCGCCGAGGTGAACCTGTACGGCCTGAAAGGCGTCGCCCGCGGCCCGATGATGATCCCCGACGTGGACTTCGCCGGCCTCGCATCCGCCGTCGGCGCGCGCGGTGTGGTCGTGCGCAAGCTGGCCGACCTGGAGGCGCTGGCGGAATGGGCGGCCCAGCCGGCATCCGAGCGCCCCTATCTGCTGCTGGACCTGCGCATCTCGTCGTCGGTCATCGCCCCGTACCAGCAGGAGATCATCCGCGTGAACTCCTGACGGGGCGGAGCTCTCCCGTCGCGGGTGCGCCGATATGCGGGGATCCGCCGAAACGAGGACGGACTCGCCGCCGACATCCGCATTCCGGCAGATCCCCTTGTTTCGGCAACGCCAACGGCGCCGACGAAAGCCGCCCGGGTCAGGCCGGGACGGCCGCCGGCTCCCGCATGTGCTGCGCGAAGAAGTCCGCCAGCTCCTGGCGGTCGCTCAGCGGCAGCACGTGCGCGACGTACTGGTCCGGCCGCACCACCACGACCGCGCCGCCGCGGTCGATGCCGCGCCGCTCGAAGATGTCGTCGTCGCCGCGGGCGGCGTAGATCTTCTCGTAGTCGATCAGCCCGAAAGGCCCCACCCGCGGCAGGAACACCGAGGGGATGTCCGCCATCTCCACCTCGGAGTGGTCCTGCTGGTAGACGGCCTTCACGTCGAACACGGCGTCGAGGTCGGCCTCGGCCGGGGTGAAGCGCACGACCGGCGAGTCGGATGCCGTCGCCAGCCAGTCCGCCCATTCCCGCAGGGCCGAGGCGTCGCGGTCGGCGAAGGCGTAGATGCGCCACCGGCCGTCGGCACGGGCGTGGTGGCCGAGGTGTGCGGGCACCGCGTCGCCGATGCGCACCACCGGCGCCGAGGTGAAACGCTTGCCGACGGGGAAGCCCGTGGCGAGGTCCTGGTGGGTCGCCTCGCCGACGATCATCGACGGCCGGTACTGCGTCATGAACCCGGCGGGGAATTCCGCCGTGGCCGTGTAGAACTCGGCGAGCTCCTCGGGGCTGTCGAACTCCTCGGGCTTCTTGGCCATGAGGCTCGACCACTCCTTGTCGAAGTCGATGAGGTTCTGCGCGATCTCCTGCCGCTCGGCGGAGTACGTCGACAACAGCGCCTCGGGCGCCCGACCGGTCAGCACCGAGCCGAGCTTCCAGCCGAGGTTGAACCCGTCCTGCATCGAGACGTTCATGCCCTGGCCCGCCTTGGCGCTGTGGGTGTGGCAGGCGTCGCCGCAGATGAACACGTGCGGGGTGCCGTCCTGTCCGGGATCGATGTCGTCGAACTTGTCGGTCACGCGGTGCCCGACCTCGTACACCGACCACCAGGCGACGTCCTTCACCTCGAGCGTGTACTGCCCGAGGATCGCGTTGGCCTTGGCGATGATCGTCTCCAGCGGGGTCGTGCGCACCTTGCCGTTGTCACCTTCGGGCACCTCGCCCAGGTCGACGTACATGCGGAAGAGGTGTCCGCCCTCGCGGGGGATGTGCAGGATGCTGCCGTGCTCGGACTGAATGGCGCACTTGATGCGGATGTCGGGGAAGTCGGTGACGGCCAGCACGTCCATCACGCCCCACGCGTGCCGGGACTGGTCGCCGATGTGCCGGCGTCCGATGGCCTGGCGCACCTTGCTGCGCGCGCCGTCGCAGCCGACGACGTACCGTGCGCGCACCGTGCGCTGCTCGCCGGCGTCGGGCCCGTCGGTGCGCTCCAGGGTGACGGTGACCGGGCGCTCCCCCTCGCCGACCTCGAGCGAGACGAACTCCCAGCCGTAATCGGGGGTGATTCGCGCCGGCGCCGTGGCCGCGACCTCGGCGAAGTAGTCGAGCACCCGGGCCTGGTTGACGATGAGGTGCGGGAACTCGCTGATGCCATGCGGGTCGTCGTCGGCGCGGGCGGTGCGGACGATCCGCGAGCGGTCGGCGGCGTCGGGCGCCCAGAAGTTCATCTCGCTGATCCGGTAGGCCTCGGCGGTGATGCGCTCGGCGAACCCGAAGGCCTGGAACGTCTCGACGCTGCGCGCCTGGATGCCGTCGGCCTGCCCGATCGCGAGGCGCCCGGGGCGACGCTCGACGATGCGGGTCGTCACGGACGGGTACTGAGCCAGCTGTGCGGCCAGCAGCATGCCGGCCGGCCCTGAGCCGACGATGAGCACGTCCATCTCGTCGGGAAGCTCGGCGGGGCGGTCGATGCCCGTGCCCGCCGCGGGCTGCACGCGGGGGTCGGTGGAGACGTAGCCGTGGTGGTGGAACTGCATCGTCATCGATTCCTTCCTCGGACGCGACGTCACGCGTTGACGCCGTCGTCATCCGTGTTCTATATTCGAACACGTCGTTCTACTATTGAACAGATCGTATACGACCGGGTTCCGTGCGGCAAGCATCCGGTGGAGAGGATGCCCGTGTCCGACGCCCCCGCATCGCAGACCCTGAGTCGTGGCATCCGCATTCTGGAGGTGCTGGCCGACGCGCGCGAAGCGCTGACGATCGACGAGATCGCCGCCCGCCTCCAGGTGCACCGCTCGGTGGCGTATCGGCTCGTGCGCACCCTCGAGGACCACGGCCTGGTCTCCCGCGACGCCTCGGGGCGTCTGACTCTCGGCGCCCGCATGGCGGCGCTGGCCGCCGGCGTCGCCCACGACCTGCAGGCCGAGGCCCTCCCCGAACTCACCGCCGTCGCCAACGACCTCGGGATGACGTGCTTCCTCGCCGTGCTCGATCACGACCAGTGCGTCACGCTCGCCAGCGTCGAGCCGCGACATGCCGTGGCGTCGGTGGTGCAGCGCCCCGGGGCGCGGCATCCGATCACCGTCGGCGCGCCGAGCAAGGCGATCCTGTCGACCCTGGCTCCCGACCACTGGC
>NZ_JANJFJ010000110.1:0-7712 GCF_024626565.1 Microbacterium sp. zg.Y909 | reverse complement strand
CGGTGCCGCTGCCGCTGCCGGCGGCGCTCGTCGACCAGGTCACCGCCGCCGCCGAGCGCGGCTACGCCATCAGCGCCGACGAGGTGATCCCGACGGTGCAGTCGGTGGCCGTGCCGCTGCGACTGCGCGCGCCGGCCCGCCCCGCGGCGATCGCCGTCGTGCATGTGGGCGGCCAGGCCGACCCCGCAACCATCGCGCAGCGGTTGCAACGCTCGGCCGGCGCGATCCGCGAGGCCCTGGACGGGTGACGACGGAGGGCCCGGATGCTGCGGCATCCGGGCCCTCCGCATCAGCGGGTCAGGCCCTCGACAGCCCGTAGATCGGGCTCTTGGCCTGCTCCTCCTCGTGGTCGGGTCCGAGGGGAATGCCGCTGCGGTCGCGCAGCAGCAACGTGGCCACCAGCCCGAGCAGGGTCATGCCGACGAGGTAGAAAGTCACGGCATCGGTCGACCCCGTCGCCTGCACGAGCGCCTGCGCGATCGTCGGAGCGAACGCACCACCGAGGATCGCGCCGATCGCGTACGAGATCGACACCCCCGAGAACCGGATGGATGCCGGGAACAGCTCGGCGTACAGCGCCGCCTGCGGCCCGTAGGTGAATCCGAGGCCGGCGGTCAGGAGCACGAGCCCCAGGGTGAGCAGCTCGATGCTGCCGGTGTTCACCAGCGGGAACAGGGCCAACACGCCCGCGAGCTGCAGCCCCCAGCCGACGAGGTACGTGTTGCGGCGGCCGATCTTGTCGCCCGCCCAGCCGGCGATCCAGGTGAAGACGAGCCACGACACGGCGGAGATCGTCACCGCGCCCAGCACGTCGGCGGTCTGCAGACCGACCGGACCCTCGGGGTCGGTCGCGTAGCGCTGGATGTAGCCACCGGTGGTCATGTAGCCGATGGCGTTGTTGCCGGCGAAGACGAGTGCAGCGATGATCACGAGCAGCGCGTGCTTGCGGAACAGCTGCACGATCGGCATGCGCGTCTGCTCCTTGCGCTCGGCGAGCTCGGTGAACACCGGGCTCTCCTCGACCTTCTTGCGCACGTAGTAGCCGATGAGGATCAGCACGAACGACAGCAGGAACGGAATGCGCCAGCCCCACTCGAGGAAGGCGTCCCCCGGAGCGATGACGGCCATGAGGCCGAGCATGCCGCTGGCCAGCAGCAGACCCAGCGGCACGCCGATCTGCGGCGAGGCACCGAACAGGCTGCGCTTGCCCTTGGGTGCGTGCTCGACGGCCATGAGCACCGCGCCGCCCCATTCGCCACCCGCGGAGATGCCCTGCAGGATGCGCAGGAAGATCAGCAGGGCGGGGGCGGCGATGCCGATCGCGGCATACGTCGGCAGCAGACCGACGAGAGTGGTCGCGACGCCCATCAGCATGAGGGTGAGCATCAGTACCAGGCGGCGACCGTACTTGTCACCGAGGTGCCCGGCGAGGAAGGCGCCGAGCGGGCGGAACAGGAAGCTGATGCCCACCGTGATGAAAGAGAGGATCTGCGCGAACTCCTCGCCGGCGGGGGCGAAGAACAGCTGGCCGAAGATCAGGCCCGCGGCGGAGGCGTAGAGGAAGAAGTCGTACCACTCGACGGTGGTACCGACGACCGTGGCGAAGACAACCCTCCTGCGGTCCTTCGCGACGGCGATCGTGCCGGTAGGGGTGAAGCCCGAGGTGGGCGTGGGGTGACTCATCGTTGTGACTCCCAGGGGGTGACGGCTCTGTCTTGTGTCGGGTCCTCCGGGGTTGCCGGCGGTGGCATGATCATATACGATTTCGAATACGACGCAAGGGCGAGGGAGCTCATGACTATCGACACCACCACCGATCCCCGGTTCGCCGGCCTTCCCGGCCGCCCCGGCAAGATCATCGCCGTGCACCTGAGCTATGAATCGCGCGCCGCTCAGCGCGGGCGCCGCCCGGCCGCCCCGTCGTACTTCTTCAAGGCATCCAGTTCCGTCGCCGCATCCGGTGGCACGGTGGAGCGACCGCAGGGCACCGAGCTGCTGGCCTTCGAGGCCGAGATCGCGCTCGTCATCGGCACCACCGCCCGTCGCGTCCCCCTCGCCCGCGCCTGGGAGCACGTCGGCTGGGTCACCGCCGCCGACGACCTGGGCCTGTACGACCTGCGCGAGGCAGACAAGGGCTCGAATGTGCGCTCCAAGGGCGGCGACGGGTTCACCCCCATCGGCCGCGACCTCATCGACGCGCGCTCCGTCGACCCCACGGGACTGCGCGTGCGCGCCTGGGTCAACGGCGAGCTGCGGCAGGAGGGGACGACGGCCGATCTCATCTTCCCGCTGGCCCAGTTCGTCGCCGACCTGTCCCAGCACTTCACCCTGGAGCCGGGCGATGTCATCCTCACGGGCACGCCGGCCGGCTCGTCGGTGATCGAGCCGGGCGACGTCGTGGAGGTCGAGGTGGATGACCCCGAGTCCGGAGCCACCTCCGGCCGCCTCACCACGACCGTCGTCGCCGGCCCCGCCGTGTCGTTCGACCCGGCGCTGGGCACGCTGCCTGCCGTCGACGACACCCAGCGCGAAGAGGCGTGGGGCTCTCGCGAGGAAGCGGGGCTTGCCGCCCGCGGCCTCGACCCCGAACTGCGCGGCAAGCTCGAACGCATCCCCGTCGCCGCCCTGTCGCAGCAGCTGCGCAAGCGCGGCCTGAACAACGTGACCGTCGACGGCGTGCGTCCCACCCACCCCGACCGCAAGCTCATCGGCATCGCCAAGACACTGCGCTTCGTCCCGGGCCGCGAAGACCTCTTCGCCGCGCACGGTGGCGGGTACAACGCGCAGAAGCGGGCGTTCGACGCCGTCGCCGAGGGCGAAGTCATCGTCATCGAGGCGCGCGGCGAAGCGGGGTCCGGGACCCTCGGCGACATCCTCGCGATCCGCGCGCACGCCCGCGGCGCGGCCGGCATCGTCACCGACGGCGGCGTCCGCGACGCCGAGGCGGTGGCCGCCGTCGGCATCCCGGTGTACTCCGCCGGCGCGCACCCCGCCGTCCTCGGCCGCAAGCACGTGCCGTGGGAGACCGACGTCGCCGTCGCCTGCGGCGGCACCACTGTGCTGCCCGGCGACATCATCGTCGGCGACGCCGACGGCGTGATCGTGCTCCCGCCCGCCATCGCGCAGGAGGTCGCCGACGCGGCGCTCGCGCAGGAGGACGAAGACGCCTGGGTCGCCACCCAGGTCGCCGCGGGGCACCCCATCGACGGGCTCTTCCCGATGAACGCGCAGTGGCGCGCCCGATACGACGCCGAGCGGACGGGCTCCTGACATGGATGCCGTCAGCAAGTCCCAGCGGGCCTACCAGTGGATCAAGGAGCGCATCGCCGGCCAGGAGTTCACCCCCGGCTACCGTCTCGTGCTCGGCTCCATCGCCAGCGAGCTCGACATGAGCGTCGTGCCGGTGCGCGAGGCCATTCGCCAGCTCGAAGCAGAAGGGCTGGTGACCTTCGAGCGCAACGTCGGCGCGCACGTGGCGATGGTCGACGACTCCCAGTACCGCTACAGCATGCAGGCGCTGAGCGTACTGGAGGGCACGGCGACCGCGCTGGCATCCCGCGCCATCACCGAGTCCGACATCCGCGAGGCCCGCGCGGTCAACGAGCAGATGGTGAGGCGCCTGTCCGACTTCGAGCCGCGGGCATTCACCGCGCTGAACCAGCGCTTCCACGAGATCCTCTTCGCCAAGTGCGCCAACCCCCGCATGCTCGAACTCGTGCAGGCGGAGTGGGCGAGGCTCGGTCACCTGCGCGACTCGACCTTCACCTTCGTCCCCGGTCGCGCGCAGGAATCGGTGCGCGAGCACGAGGAGATCCTGCGTCTCATCGAGACCTCCGCCCCGCTGGGCGAGATCGAGCAGGCCGCCCGCCGGCACCGGGCGACGACCCTCGACGCCTACATGATCCACGAGCACCCCGACGAGACCCTGCGTCTCCCGGCGTTCTGACCTTTCCGACGACCTGGAGGAACCGACATGACCGACGCACCCGCGCTGGACCGGCGCCACGTCCCCGCCGATCTGCCCGACCGCATCCGCCACTACATCGACGGGGCGTTCACCGACTCCGTCGACGGCGACACCTTCGACGTGCTCGAGCCGGTCTCCAACGAGGTCTACGTCACGGCCGCCGCCGGCAAGAAGGCCGACATCGACCTGGCCGTCACCGCCGCCCGGCGCGCGTTCACCGAGGGCCCGTGGCCCAAGATGCTCCCCCGCGAGCGCTCGCGGGTGCTCCACCGCATCGCCGACCTCGTGGAGGCGCGCGATGCCCGACTGGCGGAGCTGGAATCCTTCGACTCCGGCCTGCCGATCACGCAGGCCCTCGGCCAGGCCCGCCGCGCCGCCGAGAACTTCCGCTTCTTCGCCGACCTGATCGTCGCGCAGTCCGACGACACCTTCAAGGTGCCGGGACGCCAGATCAACTACGTCAACCGCAAGCCGATCGGCGTGGCCGGGCTCATCACCCCGTGGAACACCCCGTTCATGCTCGAGTCGTGGAAGCTCGCCCCGGCGCTGGCCACCGGCAACACCGTCGTGCTCAAGCCCGCCGAGTTCACCCCGCTGTCGGCGTCGCTGTGGGCCGGTATCTTCGAGGAGGCAGGGCTCCCGCAGGGCGTGTTCAACCTCGTCAACGGCCTGGGCGAGGATGCCGGCGACGCACTGGTCAAGCACCCCGACGTGCCCCTCATCTCGTTCACGGGCGAGAGCCGCACCGGGCAGATCATCTTCGGCAACGCCGCGCCCTACCTCAAGGGCCTGTCGATGGAGCTCGGCGGCAAGTCGCCGGCGGTCGTCTTCGCCGACGCCGACCTCGACGCTGCGGTGGATGCCACGATCTTCGGCGTCTTCTCCCTCAACGGCGAGCGCTGCACCGCAGGCAGCCGCATCCTCGTGCAGCGCGACATCTACGACGAGTTCGTCGAGCGCTACGCCGCCCAGGCCCGCCGCGTGAAGGTCGGCTACCCGCACGACCCGGCCACCGAGGTCGGAGCGCTCGTGCACCCCGAGCACTTCGAGAAAGTCATGGGCTACATCGAGATCGGCAAGACCGAGGGGCGCCTGGTCGCCGGCGGCGGCCAGCCGGAGGATTTCGCCTTCGGCAACTTCGTCGCCCCCACCGTCTTCGCCGACGTGGCGCCCGAGGCCCGCATCTTCCAGGAGGAGATCTTCGGACCCGTCGTCGCGATCACCCCGTTCGACACCGACGAGGAGGCGCTGGCGCTGGCCAACGACACCAAGTACGGCCTGGCCGCCTACGTGTGGACCAACGACCTCAAGCGCGCCCACAACTTCTCGCAGGCGGTCGACGCGGGCATGGTGTGGCTGAACTCCAACAACGTGCGGGACCTGCGGACGCCCTTCGGCGGCGTCAAGGCCTCCGGCCTCGGCCACGAGGGCGGCTACCGCTCGATCGACTTCTACACCGACCAGCAGGCCGTGCACATCACCCTCGGCGCGGTGCACAACCCCACCTTCGGCAAGAACTGACCCACTCCGCCCGGATAGCAAGGACGCTGACATGACCCACCGCGACGACATGACCCTGACCTCCTCGGGGTTCTACGTCTCCCAGGAAGCCCCCATCCACACCGACGACCCGGTGCCGACCCCGTCGGTTCCGGCCCCGGACATCCTGCGCTGCGCCTACATGGAGCTCGTGGTGACCGACCTCGCGGCATCCCGCGAGTTCTACGTCGACGTGCTCGGGCTGTACGTGACCGAGGAGGACGACGACGCGATCTACCTCCGCTCGACGGAGGAGTTCATCCACCACAACCTGGTGCTGCGCAAGGGCGACGTCGCCGCGGTCGCCGCGTTCTCGTACCGCGTGCGGTCGGCGGAGGACCTCGACAAGGCGGTCGCGTTCTACACCGAGCTCGGATGCCGCGTCGAGCGCCGCCCCGAGGGCTTCGTCAAGGGCATCGGCGACGCCGTGCGCGTGGAGGACCCGCTGGGCTTCCCCTACGAGTTCTTCTTCCAGACCGAGCACGTCGAGCGCCTCGCCTGGCGCTACGACCTGCACACCCCCGGTGAGCTGGTGCGCCTGGACCACTTCAACCAGGTGACCCCCGACGTCCCCCGTGCCGTGAAGTTCATGCAGGACCTCGGCTTCCGCGTGACGGAGGACATCCAGGACGACGAGGGCACCGTGTACGCCGCGTGGATGCGCCGCAAGCCGACCGTGCACGACACCGCCATGACCGGCGGCGACGGCCCCCGTATGCACCACGTGGCGTTCGCGACGCACGAGAAGCACAACATCCTCGCGATCTGCGACAAGCTCGGAGCCCTCCGCCGATCGGATGCCATCGAGCGCGGTCCCGGCCGCCACGGCGTCTCCAACGCGTTCTACCTGTACCTGCGCGACCCCGACGGGCACCGCGTGGAGATCTACACGCAGGACTACTACACCGGCGACCCCGACAACCCGGTGATCACCTGGGACGTGCACGACAACCAGCGCCGCGACTGGTGGGGGAACCCGGTCGTGCCGTCCTGGTACACCGAGGCCTCCCTCGTGCTCGACCTCGACGGCAATCCGCAGCCCGTGGTCGCGCGCACCGACAGCAGCGAGATGGCCGTGACGATCGGCGCCGACGGGTTCTCGTACACGCGCCCCGGCGACGGCGAACGCAAGCTGGGCCACCAGCTCTGACCCCCGGTCGGAACCACGTTTCGTCTCGTACGCTGACCAGACCGAAGGAGACACCGATGCTGCCCCCCGACACGATCGCGGCGATCGCCACCGAGCTGGCTGAGGCCGACCGCACCCACGGGGTGATCCGCCGCATCACCGCGCGCCACCCCGAGGCGACCGTCGAGGACTCCTACGCGATCCAGGGCGTGTGGCGCGACAAGAACCTCGCCGCCGGGCGCCGGCTGATGGGGCGCAAGATCGGGCTCACCTCCAAGGCGATGCAGCAGGCCACGGGGATCTCGGAGCCCGACTACGGCGTCATGTTCGACGACACGGTCTACGCCGACGGCGCCGAGATCCCCGTCGACCACTTCTCGAACGTGCGCGTCGAGGTGGAACTGGCTTTCGTGCTCAAAGAGCCGCTCGAGGGCCCCGACTGCACCCTCGACGATGCGCTGCGCGCGATCGACTACGCGGTGCCCGCGTTGGAGATCCTCAACTCCCACATCGAGCTCGAGGGCCGCACGATCGTCGACACCATCGCCGACAACGCCGCCTACGGCGCCATGGTGCTCGGCAGCACCCGGAAGCGTCCGGACGAGATCGACCTGCGCTGGGTGCCGGGCGTACTCTCACGCAACAGCGAGATCGAGGAGACAGGGGTCGCCGCCGGCGTGCTCGGCCACCCGGCTGCGGGTGTGGCCTGGCTCGCGAACAAGCTGCACCAGCACGGCGCACGGCTCGAGGTCGGCGAGATCATCCTGGCGGGATCCTTCACCCGGCCCGTGTGGGTCGGGCGAGGCGACACCGTGAGCTGCGACTACGGACCGATGGGAGTCATCACATGCCACTTCGTCTGACACCGACGTTCCGTCATGATCTCGCCGCGGCATCCCGCCCTCTCGCCGGCATGTGGGTGTGCTCGGGGTCGCCGATGGTGGCGGAGATCTGCGCCGGGTCAGGGCTGGACTGGCTGCTCATCGACATGGAGCACTCGCCCAACGGGCTCGGATCGGTGCTCGCTCAGCTGCAGGCCGTGGCCGCGTATCCCATCACGCCGGTGGTGCGTGTGCC
>NZ_JANJFJ010000109.1:0-12648 GCF_024626565.1 Microbacterium sp. zg.Y909 | reverse complement strand
CCCAAGCGGCGTCGACCTCGGGGTTGGAGTAGCCACCGTAGTTCTGCGGCTTGCCCGTGGCGTAGATGTTCTCGCCAGAGGCGATCTGGCCGGAGCCGGCCCAAGCGAACAGCGCCACCTCGTAGTCGCCGCGCTCCTGCGTGCCGCCCGGCTGGAAGAAGTCCTCGTTGCCCGCGTCGACGATGTTGAAGCCGGCCTGGTCGCACGACGACTTGATCAGAGCGACCTGGTCCGCGCGGCGCGGGTTGGGTGCGGAGTATCCGATACGGACCTCAGCGCCCTGGGCACCCTGCTCCGCGACGATGCGCGCTGCCTCTTCGATGTTCGGCTCGTCGTACTCGCCGTTGTAGGACGCCTCGACGACCTCTTCGTAGCTGTCCTGGAAGGGGAACACCTCGCGGGCGTTGAGCACGACCGCCGCGGGGTCGATCGGCTTGATCAGGTTGTCGACGATCTGCTGGCGCGGCACGCACATGGCGAAGGCCTGACGCAGCTCCAGGTTGTCGGCGAACAGCGAGCCCTCGATGAAGTTGAAGTCGAGGTGCTCCCACGTCAGCGACGGGCCGGACAGGATGTTGACCGCGTCGCCGAGCTCTTCGAGCTGCGCGAGGGTGTCGACGGTCGGCTGCGGCGCGATGACGTCGAGGTCACCGTTGTCGAGGGCCTGGACCATGGCGTCCTGGCCGACGAAGCGGAAGACGATCTCGGCGTTCTGCGGCGCGAGCTTCTCGCCGTAGTATTCCTCGTTCGCCACGAGGGTGACGGACTGACCGGCATCCCACGAGCTGAGCTTGTACGGACCCGAGGAGGGCATCAGCGCCTCGTCGGGCAGCTCGCCGGGGTTGGTGAACCAGCCGGTGTTCCAGAACTCGGCGGCGGGCTCGAGGGCGGCGGTGTCGCCGTCGAGGATCGCCTGGGCGAGCTCTTCGGTCTCCATGCCGGCCTGCTCCGCGACGATGTGCGCGGGGTCGAGCATCCAGGTCTGGATCTTCCAGTCCGGGTTCTTCACGGCGAACTCGACCGTGAACTCCTTGCCGTCGAGCTCGCCCTGCGGGCCCGCGGGGACCTCTTGGCCCATGTCCTGAGAAACCGAGTTGAACAGCGGGCCGTCGGGGCCGGCGAGGTTGGTGTTCTGCACGCCCCACGCCAGCACGGCGTCGGCGACGGTGATCGGGGTGCCGTCAGACCAGACGGCGTCGTCCGAGATGGTGTACTCGACCGTCAGCGGGTCCTCCGACACCAGCTCGTACGAGCCCAGGTCGGTGTTGTCCTCGATCGAGCCGTCCGGAGCGAAGTACGTGAAGCCGGTCTTCATCTGGTCCGTGATCGCCGAGTTGTACGTGCTGTACGTCTCGGGCGTGTAGCCGTTGTAGCTGATGAAGTCGTTCGGTCCCACGGAAACGGCGATCGACGCGGACCCCGTGGGCTCGTTGGTGTCACCGCTGCCGTCGTCACTGGGCGGTGCGCAGGCGGTGAGCGCCAGGGCGGTGACGCCGATGGCGGCCCCGGCGATAAGGGTTCGACGTGAACGCATTTGGTCTCCTACATTGGTGCGGGCAATGGCACTCGCGGCCTGCTTCGACTGACCTACATCGCTCGGGCTGCGAATACCGAAACTATAGGTGAACGTCACCTGGCCGATCGGCGCGGGCCGAAAATAGTTACAAACCGTTAACCCGGACACGGGCTCAGGCGCGGCTCCCGCCGACCATGAGGGCGAGCAGCGCCCACGCGATCACACCGGCCAGGGACAGCACGACGGGCAGGTTCCACCCCCGCTTCACCTGCCCTGTGGCGGGGCCACGGTCGACGGCGGCCTCCCAATCACGGCGGATGAGCTCCACGTCCGAGCAGGCGGGGACGTGCCGCTCGGCATCCGCACCCCGCCCACGCCGTGGGCGGGGTGGCCTGAGGGCTGGTCCGCCGAAGGCGACCACCTTCGAGCCATCGTCGAGCTGCAGCGTCAACTGCCATCGGGTCGTGATGTCACGCACCTGCGCCCAGGGCACCTCGGCGCGCCGTAAGGGGTTCACCACCGTGATGCCCTGCGCATCGGTGTGCACCGTCGGGGCGTACAGCGCAGCGAAGATGATCCAGTCCACCAGCAGGATCCCCGGTGCCAGCACCAGCATCTGCCCGAACCCGGCGCGCAGGACGGCGTCCCCCAGCAGGAACACCGTCATAGCGCCCGCGGCGACCAAGGCGACCGTCCCCGAGCCCGACCGATAGACGCGGCGACCCGCGCCTGCGGCCTGACTCATGTCTCGGTGTCTACGACGCCGGCACCGAGCGTCATGGACGCGCCGGGGATGGCTTCCAGCAGACGCCGGGTGTACTCCTCGGCGGGGTTGGCGAAGATCTCGTCGACCGTGCCCTGTTCGACGATCTTGCCGCGCTCCATGACGCAGACGAAGTCGGCGACCACACGCACCACCGCGAGGTCGTGCGTGATGAACAGGTAGGTCAGCCCGAGCTCGGACTGCAGGTCGGCCAGCAGCTGCAGGATCTGGTCCTGCACCAGCACGTCCAGCGCAGACACGGCTTCGTCCAGCACGACGATGTCGGGCTTCAGCGCCAGCGCGCGCGCGATGGCGACACGCTGTCGCTGCCCTCCGGAGAGCTCGTTCGGGTACCGGGATGCCAGCTCCTGCGGCAGCGAGACCTGGTCCAGCAGCTCGGCCACCCGGGCGCGGCGGGACCTCGCGTCGCCGACGTGGTGCACGTCCAGCGGCTCGGCGATCGTGCCGCCGATGCTGCGCAGCGGATCGAGGGATCCGTACGGGTCCTGGAAGACCGGCTGCATGCGTCGCCGCAGCGCGAAGGACCTGCGCCCCGAGAGCCGGGCGATGTTCTCGTCCTCGATGAGGATGGTGCCCGACGTCGGCTTCTCGAGGTCGAGCACCATCTTCGCGATCGTGGATTTGCCCGACCCGGACTCACCCACCAGCGCCAACGTGCGGCCGCGCGGCATCTCGAACGAGACGTCGTCGACGGCGCGGAACCGCTCGCTGCGGAACGCCCCCTGCCGGATCTTGTACTCCTTGACCAGGCCCTGCACCACGACCGCCGGCGCACCGGTGGCCAGATCCGCCTCGTGCCGGATGCCGCGGTCCTCGGCGCGGGCCTGGATGCGCTGGGAAGCCAGGCTCGGCGCGGCGGCGACCAGGCGCTGGGTGTACGGGTGCTGCGGGTTCTCGAGGATCTCGCGACTGGGCCCGGACTCGACGATCGCGCCCTGGTGCATCACGACGATCGTGTCGGCGCGCTCCGCGGCGAGCCCCAGGTCGTGCGTGATGAGGAGCACCGATGTCCCCTTCTCCGCCGCGAGCGACGCCATGTGGTCGAGGATGACCCGCTGCACGGTGACGTCGAGGGCCGAGGTCGGCTCGTCGGCGATGAGCAGCTTCGGGTCGGCGGCGAGGCCGATGCCGATGAGGGCCCGCTGGCGCATGCCTCCGGAGAACTGGTGCGGGAACTGATGCAGCCGGCGTTCGGCATCCGCCAGTCCCGCCTGCTGCAGCACCTCGACGGCGCGCCGCTCGACCTCTTTGCGTCCGGTGGCGATGCCGTTGGCGCGGATGGCCTCCTTGACCTGGAAGCCGATGCTCCACACCGGGTTGAGGTTGGACATCGGGTCCTGGGGCACGTAGCCGATCTCGCGGCCGCGGATGCGCTCCACCTGCGGCGGCGTGAGCGTCGTGAGATCGCGACCTTCGAGCGTGATGGACCCGCCGGTGACGTGGCCGGTGCCCGGCAGCAGGTCGACGATCGCCGAGGCGGTCGTGGACTTGCCCGAGCCGGACTCCCCCACAATGGCGACGGTCTCGCCGGGGTGGATGTCCAGATCGATCCCGTGCAGGACTTCGGTGGAGGTCTTTCCCGCGTCGAATGCGACGGTCAGATCGCGGATGGACAGCAGAGGCGTGCGGTTCGCCGGCATCATCGACGTGCCCTCGCTTTCGGGTCCAGGGCGTCTCGCAGGAGCTCGCCCAGGATGATGAACGCAAGGACCGTCACGGTCAGCGCGATGGACGGATAGATCAGCGCCAGGGGCGCGACGCGCAGCGAGGACTGCGCCTGGCTGATGTCCAGCCCCCACGACATGGTGCCGCTGCCGAGACCGACACCCAGGAACGACAGGGTCGCCTCGGCCGAGATCGCGGTTCCCAGCGTGATGGTGGCCACGACGATGACGGGTGCCAGGGCGTTGGGCAGCACGTGCGCGAGCAGGGTGCGGAACCGCGAGAGGCCGATCGCGCGCGACGCGGTCACGAAGTCCGCCTGTCGCACCCGCAGCACCTCGGAGCGAATGACGCGCGCCGTCGACGCCCAGGCGAACCCGCCGATGGCGAAGGCGAGCAGGAGCGGTGTGCGGTTCTGCGAGAAGACGCTCATGACGACGATGGCCGCGAGGATGTACGGGATCGCGAAGAAGATGTCTCCGACGCGCGAAAGCACCGAGTCGAGCCATCCGCCGTAGAACCCGGCGAGCGCGCCCATGACGACCCCGAGGACGGTGCTGATCAGGGTGGCGAGCAGGCCAACGAGGAGCGAAGTGCGTGCGCCCCACACGATGCGGGACCAGATGTCGCACCCTTGGAAGGTGAAGCCCAGCGGGTGGCCGGAGCTCGGACCGCCGTTGCTGTTGGCGAGGAAGCACTCGGTGTCGGGCGGGACGGGCGTGAACAGCGTGGGCCACGCAGCCATGAGGACGACCAGGAGCACGAGCACTCCGGTGACCCAGAAGGTGGGGCGGCGGCGGATGTCGCGCCAGGCGTCGCGCCAGAGGTTGCTGGGCTTTGCCGCGACGCGCACGGCGTCGACGTTGATCGTGGTGGTCTTGACGGGAGCGACATAGTGCGCCGTGGGGAAGCGATCACTGGGCATAGCGGATCCTCGGGTCGAGCAGGCCGTACAACAGGTCGATGACCAGGTTGACCAGGACGTAGACGATGACGAACACGGTCACGAAGGAGACGACGGTGGGGCCTTCCTGGCGGCGGACCGCCTCGAAGAGCACGTTCCCGACGCCGGGAACGTTGAAGATGCCCTCGGTGACGGTCGCGCCCACCAGCAGCACGCCGAAGTTGGTCGCCGTGTTCGTGACCACGGGGATGAGCGAGTTGCGCAGCACGTGCACGGGGATGACGCGACGCCGCGAGAGGCCCTTGCTGTAGGCGGTGCGCACCCAGTCCTGGTTGAGCGTGTCGATCACCGATGCGCGGGTCAGACGCATGCTGGTGGCGTAGAGGCTGAGGCCGAGCACGATGGCCGGCAGCCACAGGTCCATCCAGCCGTTCTGCACCCCGACGGTCGGCCGGAACCAGCCGAGCTGGATGGCCAGGAAGTACTGCGCGAGGAAGGCGAGGACGAACACGGGAACGGCGACGAAGACGAGCGCGATCACGAGCGAGGCGTTGTCGAAGATCCTCCCCTTGCGCAGCCCCGAGATCGTGCCGATGACGATCGCGAGCACGAGCTCTATCGCGATGGCCAGCGCCGCCAGGCGGATCGTCACGGGGAACGTGCGGGCGAGCACTTCGCTCACCGGCTGACCCGAGAAGCTCACGCCGAAGTCCCCCTGGAAGACGCCGGTGATGTAGAAGAAGTACTGCACGATGAAGGGATCGTCGAGGTGGTATTCCTCGCGGATCTGCGCCAGCAGCGCCGGGTTCGGCGTGCGGTCGCCGAACAGCGCCAGGATGGCGTCGCCGGGCATGGCGAACACCATGAAGTAGATGAGCAGCGTGGCCCCGAAGAATACGGGGATCACCTGCAGCACTCGTCTGACGATGTAACCGAGCACGTCCGCTCTCCCTGGGAATCGGAACGACTCGCGAGGCGGTGACGGACCGCCACCGCCTCGCGCGTCAGGTGGCTATTCGGCCTTGGTGATCAGGTGGAACAGCGGTACGGAGTTCCAGCCGAACTCCACGTTCTGCACCGTGGGGGCGAAGCCGCCGGTCACGTTGGCGTACCACAGCGGGATGACCGGCAGGTCCTGCAGCAGCACGCTCTGAGCCTCGGAGAAGAGCGCGTTCGCCTCCTCCGTGTCGGTCGTCGAGATGCCCGCCGTCAGCAGCCCGTCGAACTCCGCGCTGGAGTAGTCACCGTCATTGGATCCGGCGTTGGTCGCGTAGAGCGGTCCCAGGAAGTTGTACAGACCCGGGTAGTCCGCCTGCCAGCCGGTGCGGAAGGCGGTGGTGATGGCGTCGTTGTTCACCAGCTCGCGCAGTTCGGCGAGGGTCGGGTAGGGAGCGCCCGACGCTTCGATTCCGAGGTTGTTCTTGAGCGAATTCGACACCGCGTCGACCCACTGGTCGTGGCCGCCGTCGGCGTTGTAGCCGATCTGGAAGGAACCGTCCCACGGTGAGATGGCGTCAGCCTCGGCCCACAGCTCGGCGGCACGCTCGGGGTTGTACTCCAGCACCTCGGCACCCTCGAGCGAGTCGGACCAGCCGTCGATGACGGGCGAGGTGAAGTCGCTGGCGGGGGTGCGGGTGCCCTGGAAGATCTTCTCGGTGATCTCGTCGCGGTTGATCGCCATCGAGATGGCCTGACGGCGCAGCTGGCCTTCCTCACCCGAGAAGTGCGCGAGGCGCTCCGGGATCGTGAACGACTGGAAGATGGCGGCCGGCTGGTTGACGGCACCCTCGCCGAGGTCGGACTCGAAGGTCGCCAGCGACGTCGGCGGAATCACGTCGATCACGTCGACCTGGCCACCGAGCAGGTCGGCGTACGCGGCATCCTGCGAGGAGTAGAAGGTGATGGTGAGGCCACCGTTCTGGGCCTGACGCACACCGTCGTAGTCTTCGTTCTTCACGAGGTCGATCTGCACGTTGTGCTGCCACGCGCCCTCACCGTCGAGCATGTACGGGCCGTTGCCGATCGGGTTCTCGCCGAACGCCTCCATGTCTTCGAACGCAACATCCGGAAGCGGGTAGTAGGCGGAGTAGCCCAGGCGCTGCGCGAAGTCCGACGCGGGCTTGTTGAGCGCGATCGTGAAGGTGTAGTCGTCGACCATCTCGAGGCCGGTCAACTCCGTGTCCTCGTCGTAGCTGAATCCCTCGATGTCCTCGAAGAAGTAGCTGTTGTAATGCTTGTTCGACGCGAGTGCGCCTTGGTTCCACGCGTTGATGAAGTTGTCGGCGGTGACCTCTTCGCCGTCCGTGAAGAGCTGACCCTCTTTGAGCTTGACGGTGAGGTTCTGCGGGTCTTCGACCGTGATCTCTTCGGCCATGTCGTTGACGGCGGTGCCGTCGGCCTCGTACGACACCAGACCGGCGAAGACCGAGTCGAGGATCATGCCACCGCCGACCTCGTTGGTCATGGTGGGAATCAGCGGGTTCTCCGGCTCGCTTCCGTTGGTGGTGATGATCGCGGTGGCAACGGCGTCACCGGATTCCTCGGGCTCGTCTCCGCCGCCTCCGGCGCAACCGGCGAGGGCGAGTGCGCCCGCCGTCAGCAGCGTCAGGCCGGCGAGGGCATTCTTGTTGCGATCCACGTTTCCTCCTGTGCAGGGATGTTGTGAGTCACGGTCTCGCAGAGCGCGGCAGTGGCACACGAGTTGAGGCACGCTATGGCGCCCGCGCATCCCTGACCAGGATCTGGCCGAAAGCGTTACATGCTCTTTACTAAATCCCCGTCCGATGTGGCAATCTGACAGCGTGACCGCTCCCAGTCCGCGCGTACCGAGTGCGGAAGGCGCTACCCGGATCCGTCTGTGGTGGGAGATCGCGATCGTCTTGTCGATCACGCTCGGCCAGTCCGCGCTGTACTCGGTGCTCACGCTCGTGCGGCGCCTGCTCTCCCCCACCCCCCTGGGCCAGCAGCAGACGCAGCTGAACCCGTCGCGCGATGCGGCGGCCGCGTGGGATGCGCTCTACCAGCTGCTCGACATCTTCTTCGACCTGGCTCTGGTCGCCCTCGTCGTCTACCTGCTGTGGGAACCGGGGACGAACGCCCTGCGCCGCATCGGGCTCGACTTCACCCGATTCGGCGGCGACCTGGCACGCGGCGTGCTGGTCACGGCGGTGATCGGCATCCCCGGGCTCGCACTCTACGCAGTGGGCCGCCTGCTCGGGTTCTCGGTGGCGGTCGTCGCGTCGCCCCTGGATGCCGCGTGGTGGACGGTCCCGATCCTGCTGTTCGCCGCCGTGCGCGCAGCGCTGCTCGAGGAAGTCATCATGCTGGGGTGGTTGTACGACCGGCTCCGCCGCCTGGGCTGGGGCTGGTGGCCGATCATCCTGTCTTCGGCTGTGCTGCGCGGCGCGTACCACGCCTACCAGGGAGTCGGCGGGATGGTCGGCAACTTCGTGATGGGGGTCGTCTTCGGCTGGTGCTACCGCCGGTGGGGCAGGGTGATGCCACTCGTCGTGGCCCACACGATCCTCGACGTGGTGTCGTTCGTCGGCTACCCGCTGGCCGCCGCCCTCTGGCCCGCGGTCTTCGCGCCCGTGCGCTGACGCGCGCCATCGGTCGCTGAGACGAATACTCGCGGACGAGACGGCGGGTGCCACCCACGGTCTCGTCCGCCCGCATTCGTCTCACGGTGACCGGGCGGGTCGGCGGGGGCTCCTGCACAGCGGCGGGAACGCGGGAGTTGTCCCGGCGGCGATGGTCCCGACGCATGCCGCAGCCGCATCCCAGGCAGGGTGGCCGGATGCCGATCCTGCTCGCCGGCCCGCAGCCGGCTCCGATCCCGCTCCTGCGCACCGCGGAGGTTCCCCACCCTGAACGCGCCGTCGCCCGCGGCGAGCTCGCGCGCGTCAGACCCGGTGTCTACGTGCCGGCGGAAGCCTGGCGCGACCTCGCTCCCTGGGTCAGGTACCTCGCGCGCGTCCACGCGGTGGCGCTCGGCTACCCCGACGCGGTGTTCAGCCACGAGTCCGCCGCTGCCCTCATGGGATTGCCGGTGTTCGGCGACCCGATGGTCGTCCACGTGCTCCAGAATCCGCTCGGCCGCTCGCGCCTGGCATCCGGCATCCGCGTGCACACCCACCGGGGCGAACGCGAGATCCTCGAGATCGGCGGGCTGCTCGTCACGGGCATCCTCGACACCGCCGTCGATCTGGCCCGATCACGGCACGGGGCGATCGGACTCTCCGTGGCGGATGCCGCGCTGCGCGCCGACCCCTCGCTGGAGGCCGCCGCCATGCGCGAGGGCAACGAGCAGCGCATCAGCAAGCGCGGGCGCGCCGTCGCGCGGTGGGCGCTGAGCCGGGCGAACCGGCTGGCGGAGACCGCGCTCGAGAGCGTGAGCCGCGCCGTGGTCGAATGGCTCGGCTTCCCCGAACCCGCGCTCCAGGTCTCCTTCCGAACAAACGACGGCGGCCATGACCGCAGCGACATGGTGTGGGAACCAGCGTCGGTCGCCGGCGAATGCGACGGCGGAATGAAGTACGACGGCCGGTTCGGTCCGGCACAGGACGTCATCGCCCGCCAACATGCGCGGGATGCACGACTGCGTCGGCACGTGCGCACCGTCGCCCACTGGGGGTGGCACGATGTCGTGCCTGCCGCACCGCTGCGCGACATCCTCATCGGCGCCGGCCTTCGCCCCGATGCCCCCGAAGACACCGCCGCCCTTTTCTCTCTCCGCCGCGCGCTCACCGCCACCACCCGTGAGACGAATGCCGACGGCCGAGACCGCGGGTGACACCCAGGGTCTCGGCCGCCAGGATTCGTCTCAGCGCGCGGGCGAGCGAGGCGCGGTTACGCGAACGCCTCCGGGGGCGGGCACGCGCACACGAGGTTGCGGTCGCCGTACGCGTTGTCGATGCGCCGCACCGGCGGCCAGTACTTCGTGCGCACCTGGGCGGGCACGGGATACACCGCGGTCTCACGCGAGTACGGGTGCGACCAGTCCCCGGCGATGACCGACTGCGCGGTGTGCGGCGCGTTCACGAGCGGATTGTCGGATGCCGGCCACTCCCCCGCCGCGACGGCGTGCGCCTCGGCGTGGATCGCGACCATCGCCTCGATGAACCGCTCGATCTCGCCGAGGTCCTCGGATTCGGTCGGCTCCACCATCAAGGTTCCCGCGACCGGGAACGACATCGTCGGGGCGTGGAAGCCGTAGTCGATGAGGCGCTTGGCGACGTCGTCGACGGTGATGCCGGTGGCCTCCCGCAGCGGCCGCAGGTCGAGGATGCACTCGTGCGCGACGAGCCCGCCCTCGCCCGCGTACAGCACCGGGTAATGCTCGCGCAGCCGCGCGGCGATGTAGTTGGCCGCGAGCACGGCGGCCCCCGTCGCCTCGCGCAGGCCTTCGGCGCCCATCATCCGCACGTACGCCCACGAGATCGGCAGGATCGAGGCCGACCCGTACGGCGCCGCCGAGACCGGACCGCCGTCGAAGACGAAGCCGCCGGCGTGGTCGGCGCGCTGCGACAGCGGGTGCGACGGCAGATAGGGCGCGAGGTGCGCCTTGGCCGCCACCGGTCCGACGCCCGGCCCGCCGCCGCCGTGCGGGATGGCGAATGTCTTGTGCAGGTTCAGGTGCGACACGTCCCCGCCGAGGTCGCCGAAGCGGGCGAAGCCCAGCAGCGCGTTGAGGTTCGCCCCGTCGACGTACACCTGACCGCCCGCGTCGTGCACCGCCTGAGTGATCTCCCGCACGTCGTGCTCGTACACCCCGTGCGTCGAGGGGTACGTGATCATGAGCGCCGCCAGCCGATCGGCGTGCGCGGCGATCTTCGCGCGCAGGTCGCCGAGGTCGACGTTGCCGGCCTCGTCGCACGCCACCACGACGACCGACATGCCCGCCAGCACCGCGGAGGCGGCGTTGGTGCCGTGCGCCGACGACGGGATGAGGCACACGGTGCGCTCGGTCTCGCCGTTCGCCCGGTGGTAGCCGCGGATCGCGAGAAGCCCTGCGAGCTCGCCCTGCGAGCCGGCGTTGGGCTGCAGCGACACCGCGTCGTACCCGGTGACCTCGGCCAGCCACGACTCCAGCTGCTCGATCATCGCGAGGTACCCGGCGACATCGTCGGCAGGCGCGAACGGGTGCACCTTCGCGAACTCCGGCCACGACACCGCCGCCATCTCTGTCGCGGCGTTGAGCTTCATCGTGCAGGAGCCGAGCGGGATCATGCCACGGTCCAGCGCATAGTCGCGGTCGGCGAGCTGCTTGAGGTAGCGCATCATCGCCGTCTCCGAGTGGTGACTCGTGAAGACGGGATGGGTCAGGTACTCGTCCTCGCGCCGCAGGACCCCGTCGACCGCCGCCAGCGGCTGGGCGTCGGCGAACGACAGCCCCGCCCCGGGCTCCTCCACGGCGCCGAACGCCCACGCGACGGCGGCGAGGTCGGACGCCGTGGTCGTCTCGTCCACCGATACCCCGACCGACGCGTCGTCGGCCCAGAAGAGCTGGTACCCGCGGCTGCGCGCGCGCTCGATCACCCGTGCGGCATCGCCCGGCACGAACACCCGCAGCGTGTCGAACACCGCGTCGGATGCCAGTGTCAGCCCGTATCCGCGCAGCTCCGTCGCGAGCGCCTCCGTCTTCTTCGCGACGTCGGTCGCGATGCGGCGCAGCCCCTCGGGCCCGTGGTAGACGGCGTACATGGATGCCATGACCGCCAACAGCACCTGCGCGGTGCAGATGTTGGATGTCGCCTTCTCGCGTCGGATGTGCTGTTCGCGCGTCTGCAGCGCCAGGCGGTAGGCCGGGTGCCCCGCGGCATCCTGCGAGACCCCCACCAGACGTCCGGGCAGCTGCCGCTCGAGGCCCGAACGCACCGCCATGTATCCGGCGTGGGGCCCGCCGAAGCCCATCGGCACGCCGAAGCGCTGCGTCGTGCCCACGGCGATGTCCGCCCCGAGCGAGCCCGGTGAGCGCAGCAGCGTCAGCGCCAGCAGGTCGGCCGCCACGACGACGAGCCCACCCTGCGCCTGCACGGCGGCGATCGCCGCGCTGGGGTCCCACACCCGACCGGTCGCCCCCGGGTACTGGATGAACGCGCCGAAAACCCCCTCCGGCACAGCGCCGGCGTAATCGGTCTCGATGAGTTCGATCCCGAGTGCCTCGGCCCGGTGCCGCAGCAGCGCCTTGGTCTGCGGGAACGCGTCGGTGTCGACGAGGAACGCATTCGACGCGCCCTTCGAGGCCCGCCGGGCCACGAGCATGCCCTCCACGACAGCGGTGGCCTCATCGAGCATCGATGCGTTGGCCGTCGCGAGCCCGGTGAGGTCGGTCACCATCGTCTGGAAGTTGATGAGCGCTTCCAGCCGACCCTGCGAGATCTCCGGCTGGTACGGCGTGTACGCGGTGTACCAGGACGGGTTCTCGAAGACGTTCCGCTGGATCACCGCGGGGGTGTGCGTGTCGTAGTAGCCCAAGCCGATCATGGCCTTCGCCGGCCGGTTGGATGCCGCGAACTCCCGCAGCTCCGCAAGCGCGTCGTGCTCGGTGGCCGCCGGCGGGATGTCGCTCGTCGGGCGTGGCTGCACCTGGATCGACGCCGGCACGGCGCGCTCGAGCAGGGCGTCGACGCTGTCGTAGCCCAGCACGTCGAGCATCTGGCGAGCGGCAGCGGCGTCGGTGCCGATGTGGCGGGCGGCGAAGGCGCCGGTCATGCGTCGCCGCCGGTGAGGGCGAGATAGCCGGCGCGGTCGAGCGTGTCGCCCAGCGACGCCCCGTCGATG
>NZ_JANJFJ010000108.1:0-12691 GCF_024626565.1 Microbacterium sp. zg.Y909 | reverse complement strand
CGCGTCTCGACGGACACCCCGGCCTGACCGGTGTAGGCCTGCACGATGGGCAGGAACGATGCCGTCGCCAGCGCCGGCGCCTCGTCGGTGTACGTGTAGATGATCGTGGGCTCGGTCACGTCGTATTCTCCGTCCGGAACTGCAATTGTCTCGATATCAAGATACCCCGGGGACCGCCCAACGCCGGCGCCGATCAGATCGCCTCGAGATGCAGGACGAACGCCTGCGCCGGCCAGAGGGTCGGCAGCTGCAGTCCCACGTCGGACAGCAGCGAGCCGGCCAGGGTGATCTCGCCGGTGGTGAACCATTCCGGGGCGACCCACCCGTAGGCGGCGTCGCCGATCTCGCGCCGCACCCGCACCCGGTAACGCAGCTCGGGGCTCAGCCCGGGGATGCGCAGCCGCTCGGCGCGGGCGTCCTCGAGGCTCGCGACGGTGGCCACGATCACGACTGCGGCGTGGTCGGTCGTGAAGGCGGTCGCCCGCCACGCCGGGTCCCGCACCAGGGGATGGCGCACGGTCCCGGAGTGCACGATCGGACGCAGCTCGCGGTAGAGCGCGGCGAACCGGCTGAGCGCGGCGGTCTCCTCGGCGTCGCACGCGAGGATGTCCCATTCGAAGCCGGCCGAACCCATGAGACTCGTCGCCATCCGGTAAGACAGGCTGGTGCGGCGTCCCGAGCTGTGCGCGTCGGTGGGCCCCACGTGCGCGCCCACGAGTTCCGGCGGCAGCAGCAGCCCGGTCCACCGTTGGATGTCCTGCCGCTCGATCGGATCGTTCGAGTCGCTCGCCCACACCCGGTCGCACACCTCCAGCATCCCGAGGTCGGTGCGTGCTCCCCCACTGGAGCACGACTCGATCTCGAGCGCCGGATGCCGCGCCTTCAGCTCCCGGATCAGCTCATACACCGCGAGCATCTGCACATGGCCGCCCGGCCGCCCGGCATGCACGCTCTCGACCAGGTCGCGGTTGTGGTCCCACTTGATGAAGTCGATGCCGAGCCCCACCACCAGGTCGTCGATGCGCTCGAGGACGTGCGCGAACGCCTCGGGGTGTGCGAGGTCCAGCACGTACTGCTGCCGCCACGACAGGGCGGCGGGGTGGTCGAGGTGACCAGGCTCGTGCAGCAGCCAGTCCGGGTGGGAGCGCGCGAGGTCGGAGTTGAGACTCACCATCTCGGGCTCGAACCAGAGCCCGAACTGCATGCCGAGGGCGTGGACGCGATCGGCCAGGGGGGCGAGCCCGTCGGGCCAGACACGGCGGTCGACCACCCAGTCGCCGAGGCTGGTGGAGTCGTCCCGGCGCCCCTGGAACCAGCCATCATCGAGTACGAACCGCTCCACGCCGATCTCGGCCGCCCGCTCGGCGAGCGCCGCCAGGCGCTCCGGGTCCTGGTCGAAGTACACCGCCTCCCAGGTGTTCAGCACGAGCGGGCGCGGCGTCTGCGGATGCTGCGGCCGGGCACGCATCCAAGCGTGCACCCGTCCGGCAAAGCCGTCCAGTCCTTCATCGCTGTAGACGAAGGCGACGCGCGGCGCGTCGTACCGCTCGCCGGCAGAGAGCACCACCTCCCCCGGGCGCAGCAGCTCCCCGGCTCCGATGAGCGGCACCGCGTCGGTCAGGCGATCGGTACGCACCGTCACATCCGAGGACCACGCCGGATGCACGCCCCAGACCTCGCCGGAATCCCACCGCGCCGCGCCGCGCGACACGATGCCGACCAGCGGCGCGTCGTGCCCGGGGCGTCCCCGGCGGGACTGCCGCACGTTCGAGCCGGGCGGCAGGTCTAGGGCGACGGGGCGCTTCTCCCGCGTCCACCGCCCGTCGAAGGTCAGCAGCGCGTCCACGCCCGCCGGTACGGGGAGGGTGGCTTCGAGCCACCCGACCTCCACCGGCTCCGCGGCGGCGGGCAGTTCGAGTGCCTGGCTGACCCAGACGACCCCGCCCGCCTCGATGGTGACCTCGATCGTGAGCACCAGCCCCGACGTCTGGTCATCGGCGACGACGGTGCAGGCCGTAGCCGCCGCGGCGGCATCCCTCACCCGCCACCGCGGGTGGTGCAGCACTCCGCGGCGGCGGATCTCCAGCCCCGGCCGCCCCGCGAAGCCGTCGCCCTCCTGGGGGGAGAGGGACACCTGCCACGCGGCATCCAGCGTTCCCGGCGGAGTCTGTCTGCTGAGCGCGGCCGACAGCGCGTCGAGGTCCTCTGGTGATGGCTGCCCGAGGGCACGCCCCCAGTGCAGCACGCTCGGCAGGCGCTCACCGTCGTGCTCGAGCACGAGGGATACGCCGTGGGCCTGCAGGTGGATGTGGCGTGGCGTGGTCATCGCGTCCTCTCCGGAGCCGGTCGTTCGCCGGTGCCGCGCTCCAGCACCCAGGTGGGCAGCGCCACCTGCTGCGTGAAGCCGGCGGGGTCGGCCATGCGCTCCAGCGCGAGCGTCGCGGCTCGGCGGCCCAGTTCGAGCGGGTCGTAGCTGATGACCGTCACCCCGAGCACGTCGGCGGTATCGAAGTCGTCGAACCCGATGAACGCCGTGCGGCCGTCGTCGCGGCGAGCACGCAGCACGCGGAGGGCGCCGATGGTCATGCGGTTGTTGCCGGTGATGAACGCGGTCGGCGCGTCGTCCGCATCGAGCAGGTCGCCGACGAGCCGATCGGCGGGCACCGAAAGGTCGTCGCCCAGCCTCTCCCAGCGGCGCGAATCGTGGATACCATACGTCGCGAGCGCATCACGGTACCCCCGCAGGCGCTCGGTCTGCGTGTAGACGGATGCCGGGTTGCAGACGTACCCGATGCGCCGGTGCCCGTGCGCCAGCAGCCGCCGCGTCGCGTCGAACGCCCCGCGATGGTTCTCGAGCACCACGGCGTCGGCGACCAGGTTGCGCGCCGGCCGGTCGATGGCGATGACGGGGGTCCCCAGCTGCCGCTCGCCTTCCAGGTACGACTGGTCGTCGGCGACCGGGATGAGCAGCAGCGCCCCGATCCGCTGGGAGAGCAGGGCATCGGCAACCCGCTCCTCGCCTTCCGGCGTGTCGTCGGTGGTCGCGACGACGAGCCCGTAGCCGGCGCCGGCGAGCTGCTTCTCGATCCCCGAGGCGACCTTGTAGTAGAAGGGGTTGCCGAGCTCGCCCATGATGAACCCGACGGTGTTGGTGCCGCCACCGCGCCGCAGCCCGCGGGCGAGCGTGTTCGGCCGGAACCGCAACCGCTTGGCGGCCACGAGCACGCGCTCGACGGTGTCGGGAGCCACGAGGCCGCGGTGGGTGAAGACGCGGGAAACGGTCTTGGAGCTGACCCCCGCCAGGCGCGCGACGTCGTCGAGTGTGGCTCGCTGCTGCACGGTCACCGGGGACTCCTTCGTCGCGACGGGCTCAGGCTAGCATCCCGTGGTCGCGATGACGACGTAGGACATTCGCACGGACATTCCGCTCGTCGCCGAAAGGGACTTCGCCAGTAAATCCCTGATCAGGGTGTTTTGAAAACTGGCGGGCGCCACCTGGACAGACAGAGACAGCGTTGACATCGGGCCCTTGCGCACGCTTCCGGAGCGCCCCTACTCTGACCTCGCGACGACCCGACGACACGGCGGCGCGCGAGTTCAAGGGCGAACGATAGGAGACATCACATGGCACGCAAGGCGCTGGCAGGCATCGTCCTGCTGACCGCTGCCGGCGTCGCGCTGAGCGGCTGCGCAGGCGGCGGCGGGGGCGATCAGGCCGACAACACGATCGACGGCGAGGTGCAGGGCGAGATCAAGGTGATCACCTGGCGCACCGACCTGGTCGAGGACGGCACGTTCGAGGCATACGCCGAGGAGTTCAACAAGACCTACCCCGACGTCACCGTGACGTTCGAGGGCATCACCGACTACGCCGGCGAGATGCAGACGCGCATGAGCACGACCAACTACGGCGACGTCATCGGCATCCCGAACATCCAACCTGCACAGTTCGAGCAGTTCCTCGAACCGCTGGGCGAGACGGCCGACTTCGAGGACACCTACCGGTTCCTTCCGGCTGCCAGCTTCGAGGGCACCCAGTACGGCATCGCCTTCGGCGGCAACGCCAACGGCGTGGTCTACAACAAGAGGGTCTTCGAAGAGGCCGGTGTGACCGAGCTCCCCACCACCGAAGCGGAGTGGCTCGCGGCCTTGCAGCTGGTCGAGGACAACACCGACGCCATTCCGCTCTACACCAACTACAAGGACGGCTGGCCGCTGACGCAGAGCTTCAGCAACCTGGGCGCCGTCACCAACGACCCCGACGCGCCCATCACGATGGCGGAGAACCCGGCCCCGTGGACGGAGGGCACCGACGTGCATGCGATCGACTCCCTGCTGTTCGAGACGGTCGCCGCGGGCCTGACCGAGCCCGATCCGCTCACTACCAACTGGGAGCAGTCGAAGGTCGACCTCGGCACCGGCAAGATCGCGGCGATGACCCTCGGGTCGTGGGCGATCTCGCAGATGCAGGACGCTGCGGAGACCGGCGGCGCCTCCGCGGACGACATCGGCTTCATGGCGTTCCCGGCCGAGGTCGACGGCACGCAGTACGCCGTCATCGGCGGGGACTACAACCTGGCCGTCAGCAGGCACTCCGACGCCAAAGCGGCCGCGTGGGCGTGGATCCAGTGGGTCGTGTCGGAATCCGGCTACACCGAGGAGCAGGGGATGGTCTCCCCCGTCATCGACAAGGAGCTGCCCGAGACGCTGCAGGGGCTCTCGGAAGCGGGCGTGGAGCTGATGGAGATCAACCCGGCGCCGGCGGGCAAGGAGGGACTCATCAACGAGATCGCCGACGACTCGCAGATCGACCTGTATGGCCCGATCTACCGGCAGAAACTCGTCGACATCGCGCGTGGTGCCGCCGAAGGCGACAAGGAGAGCTACTTCGCCGAGCTCAACGAGCGGTGGGCAGCCTCGATGGCCAACGTCGCGGGCTGACCGGAAGGGACGGCGAGATGTCACTGGCCACACCGGGGGCGGCACCAGCCGATGCGCCCGCCGTCCTCTCCGCCCCGGCGCGATCCCGCCGGTTGCGCGGCACACGCCGCGCAGCCGCGGGAGGCACCGCGGCGCCGGGCGGGCGACCCGCCGGGCGCCGCCTGGCAGGCCGCCTCACCCCATGGCTGTTCCTGTCGGGCGCGGTGGGCCTGCTGCTGCTGTTCACGTACTGGCCCGCGCTGAACCTGTTCTGGTACAGCGTGACGGACTGGGACGGCATCGATCTCACCAAGGAGTTCGTCGGCCTCGACAACTACGCGCAGGTCTTCACCGACCCGCGCATCTTCAACGTCTTCTGGGTGAGCCTGTACTACTTCGCCGCCTCGTTCGCGCAGATGGCCATCGCCCTGTACTTCGCGACGATCCTGAGCTTCTCCACGCGACTGTCGAGCTTCTTCCGCGGCATCCTGTTCTTCCCGTATCTCATCAACGGCGTGGCCGTCGGGTTCGTGTTCCTCTATCTGTTCCAGCCCGGGGGAACGCTCGACACGGTGCTGGCCTGGTTCGGACTCGCCGACCCGCCGCAATGGCTCGGCAATCCCGACATCGTCAACTGGTCACTGGCGGGCACCTCGGTGTGGCGCTACACCGGACTGAACTTCGTGCTGTTCCTCGGCGCCATCCAGTCCATCCCCCATGAGCTGTACGAAGCGGCGGAGCTGGACGGTGCCAGCCGATGGCAGCAGTTCTGGGCCATCATCTTCCCCGGCATCCGTCGCATCGTCGGCCTGAGCTTCATCCTCGCCATCGCCGGCAGCCTCTCGGTGTTCGAGATCCCCTTCATCATGACCGGCGGCGCCAACGGCTCGGCGACGTTCGTCATCCAGACGCTGCAGACGGCGTTCAACTTCCGCCAGGTGGGGCTCGCCTCGGCGATGGCTGTGGTGCTGCTGATCATCGTGCTGCTGGTGACCTGGATCCAGCGAGCGCTCTTCCCCGACGAGAAGGTGGACCTGACATGACCGTCACCGTCGCGCCGCGCCGCCGGCACGCACCCTCGGGTCGCACCCTCGGCGAGCGCCTGCGCTCCACAAGCGCCACGACCGCCAAGTACGCCAGCCTGGTCCTCGCCGCCGTGGTGACCCTGCTGCCCCTGTCGGTGCTGCTGTTCGCGAGCCTCAAGACGGCACCGGAGTACGCGCAGTCCGGGCCCTTCGACCTGCCGCAGAACTGGCTGAACTTCGACAACTTCGTCACCGCGTTCACCAGCGGCAAGATGCTCGAGGGCTTCGTCAACACCGGCATCGTGCTGGCCGTCTCGCTCGTCGGCACCGTGTTCCTCGGCACGATGGCCGCCTATGCGCTGGACCGGTTCGCCTTCCGCGGCAAGAAGCTGGTCATGGTGCTGTTCCTCATCGCCACCCTCATCCCCGGGGTGACCAGCCAGGTCGCCACCTTCCAGCTGATCAACGGGCTGGGGCTGTACGACACCAAGGCCGCGCTCATCCTGCTGTTCATGGGCACCGACATCATCGCCATCTACCTGTTCATCCAGTTCATGGCCTCGATCCCGATCTCGCTCGACGAGGCGGCCATGATCGACGGGGCCAACCGCTGGACGATCTACTGGCGGGTCGTGCTGCCGCTGCTCAAGCCCGCCATCGCCACCGTGGTCATCATCAAGGGAATCGCCATCTACAACGAGTTCTACGCCGCTTTCCTCTACCTGCCGTCGGAGGGGTTCATCTCCACCTCGCTGTTCCGGTTCAAGGGCCCGTTCGGGGCGCAGTGGGAGGTCATCGCCGCCGGCACCATCGTCGTCATCATCCCGACTCTCCTGGCCTTCCTGCTGCTGCAGCGGTGGATCTACCGGGGCCTCACCGCGGGAGCCGTGAAATGAGCCTGGAGCGCAGGGAACTCCACGACGGCTGGACCGCGCAGGCAGCCGCCGGTCCCGCCCCTGCTCACCTGCGCGATGTGGTGATCCCCGCCGCGGTGCCCGGGACCGTCCACACCGACCTGCTGGCGGCCGGTCTCATCCCCGACCCCTACCGGGGCGCCAACGAGAACCTGCTGGCGTGGATCGGCCTGGTGGACTGGACCTACCGCACCACTTTCGCGTGGACCCCAGACGGGCACACGCGCCATGACCTCGTGTTCGACGGCATCGACACGGTCGCCGAGCTGTCGCTCAACGGCCACGCGCTGGGCGACGTGGCCAATCAGCACCGCTCCTACCGGTTCGCCGTCGACGGCAGGCTGATCGACGGCGACAACGAGCTCGTGGTGCGCTTCCGCGCCCCCGTCCCCTACGCCAACGCGCAGAGCCTGGCGCTCGGCGCGCGGCCGAGGCCCTATCCGCTGCCGTACGAGGCGATCCGCAAATCGGCGTGCAACTTCGGCTGGGATTGGGGCATCGCCACCTACACCAGCGGGCTCTGGCGACCGGTGCGCCTGGAATCGTGGTCGGTCGCGCGCCTGGCCGAGGTACGGGTGACGGCGACACCGGACGGTGCCGGCGGCGCCGTCGATATCGAGGCCCTGATCGAGCGGTCGCCGGATGCCACGGACCACCCGCTCACCGCCCGCCTCGCCGTCGACGGTCCAGGCGTCCCGGCCGCAGGTGCGCCCACCGCCGACGCGGACATCGCGGGAGACCGCGTGCACCTGCGCGTCACCCTCGACGACGTCAGACGATGGTGGCCGGCGGGGTACGGCGACCAGCCGCGGTACGACGTGGACGTCCAGCTGGCGGCCGGCGATCTGCTCGACGCGACGCGACGCGCGGTCGGGTTCCGCACCGTGCGGTGGGACACCGAGCCCGATGCCGCCGGCACGCCCTTCACGCTGGTCGTCAACGATCAGCCCGTCTTCGTCAAGGGCGTCAACTGGATCCCCGACGACGCGCTCCCCGCGCGCGTGGACCGCGCCCGGTATGAGCAGCGCCTGCGCCAGGCGGTCGCGGCGAACCTCAACCTCGTCCGCGTCTGGGGCGGCGGCATCTACGAGTCCGACGACTTCTACGACCTGTGCGACCAACTGGGGCTGGTGACGTGGCAGGACTTCCTCTTCGCCTGCGCCGCCTACCCCGAGGAGGAGCCGCTACGTTCCGAGATCGAGGCCGAGGCGCGGCAGAACATCGTGCGCCTGGCATCCCACCCCTCGCTCGTGCTGCTGACCGGCAACAACGAGAACCTGTGGGGGTTCGAGGACTGGGGCTGGAAGCGTCGCCTGGACGGCGCGACGTGGGGTGCTCACTACTACTACGCGCTGTTCCCCGGACTCGTGGCGGAACTCGCTCCCCACGTCCCCTACTCCCCCGGCAGTCCGTTCAGCCCGGGAACCACCTGGGACGGCGCCGTGCAGTCCGGTTTCCACCCCAACGACGAGGCGCACGGCACCACGCATCTGTGGGAGCAGTGGAACCGTCGCGACTGGCCGACCTACCGCGAGCACCGTCCACGGTTCGTGGCCGAGTTCGGCTGGCAGGGGCCGCCCACGTGGACCACGCTCACCGGCGCCCTCGACGACGACCCGTTGACGCCGGAGTCCCCCGGCATGATCGTGCACCAGAAGGCCCAGGACGGGAACGTCAAGCTGACCGACGGCCTGCTGTCCCACTTCCGCATGCCCGCCGACATGGAGACCTGGCATTGGGCCATGCAGCTGAACCAGGCGGTGGCGGTGCGGACGGCGCTGGAGCACTTCCGCTCCTGGGCGCCCCACACCATGGGTGCCGTGGTGTGGCAGCTGAACGACTGCTGGCCGGTCACCTCGTGGGCCGCGGTCGACGGCGAGGGCCGTGCCAAGCCGCTCTTCCATGCGCTGCGGGCGGCGTTCGCTCCCCGTCTGGTGACGGTGCAGCCCCGTGAGGACGGGCTCGCCGTCGTGCTGGGAAACGACACCGCTGAGGCCTGGGCGGGCACGCTGCGCGCGCGCCGGCTGCGTTTCGACGGCACCGAATCGGCGCGCGTCGACCTGGCGTTCCAGGTGGCCCCTCGTGCCTCGACGACGATCGGCGTCCCGCGGAACGTCGCCGATCCGGACGATCCCGCAGCCGAGCTGCTGGTCGCCGAGACCACCGACGAACGGGGGCTGTGGTTCTTCGTCGAGCCGCGTGACAGTGCGCTGCCCGACCCCGACCTGAGCGTGTCGACGGAGGTCACGGCGGACGGGACCGTCGTCACCGTGACGACGGATGCGCTGGCCCGGGACCTCACGCTGCTCGCCGACAAGGTGCATCCCGATGCCCACGCGACCGACGGACTCATCACGCTGCTGCCGGGGGAATCGGCACGCGTCCTCATCACCGGCGCCGGAGCCCTCAGCGCCGACGCGCTGCGCGATCCCCGTGTGCTGCGCACCGCCAACCAGCTGGTGGTGCGATGAGCGGGCTCGACACCTTCGTCTGCGGCATGACCTGGGGGTGGACCGGTGTCCGCGGCACCTGGCTGACCGACGCGGCAGAGCGGTCCATGCGCGAGATGGCCGACCACGGCGTGACCTGGACCGCCCTGTCGTACGCCGCGCTGCAGCAGACGCCGTTCTCGACGGAGATCCCCTTCGACGCGGAACCCACGGTCACCGATGCCGAGATCGTCAGCGCCATCCGCCGGGCGCACGCCCTGGGCATGCGCGTCTGCCTGAAACCCGTCGTGAACGTCGCGGACGGCACCTGGCGGGCCCACATCGGCTTCTTCGACTGGGACGTTCCCGGGGAGCCCAGCTGGACGCAGTGGTTCGCCTCGTACACGCGCTTCATCGTGCACGCCGCGCGCATCGCCCAGGCCGAGGGGTGCGCCATGCTGTCGGTCGGCTGCGAGATGGTGCGCGCCGACGGACAGGAGGAGCACTGGCGCCGGCTCATCACGGCGGTGCGCGCGGAGTTCACCGGACTCATCACCTACAACTGCGACAAGTACCAGGAGGACCGCATCACCCGGTGGGATGCCGTCGATGTCGTCTCCTCCAGCGGGTACTACCCCGTCGACACCTGGGAGGACCAGCTCGACCGGATCGAACCGGTCGTGAGGGCGTCGGGCAAGCCGTTCCTCTTCCTCGAAGCCGGCTGCCCGAGCCGCTCCGGTTCCGCGGAGCGACCGAACGACTGGACGCTTCCCGGGGAACCGGACGGCGGGGAGCAGCTGCGGTACTACCGGGCGATGTTCCGCGCACTCTCTCGGCGGGACTGGGTGCGCGGCATCGTGCTGTGGGACTGGCCGGCCCACCTGTATGCGCCGGACGACGCCGGACACAACGACGACTACTGCCCATACGGCAAGCCGGCCGGGGCGTTCCTGCGCGAGACGTACCGCGCGCTCGCACGGCAGGAGCCGGTCGGATGATCGAACCGGCGGTGCTGGCGATCGACGCCGGACAGACGGGAATCAAGACGCGCGTGCAGTGGGCCGGTGCGGCGCACGAGGATGTCTTCCCCGGCATCCGCACCCATGCCCCGCTGTTGCCGCAGCTGGCGCAGGTCGCGCGTGCGGTCATGGCGCGCGCGAGCGCACCGGTCTCGGTGGTCGCGGCCGGAGTGTCCGGCCTCACGTCCGGTGAGGCGGATGCCGGTGCGCTCGGGCGATTGCTGACCGGCACCGCGGTGACCCGCACGGTGCTCGCACACGACTCCACGACCGCCTTTCTCGGCGCCCTCGGCGACCGGCGCGGCGCGGTCATCGCCGCGGGCACCGGGGTGGTCACCCTCGCTGTCGGGGCCACCACCATGGCCCGCGTGGACGGGTGGGGATACCTGATCGGCGACGCCGGCAGTGGGTACTGGATCGGACGGGAGGCGCTGGACGCGGCCCTGCGCGACTACGACGGTCGCGGTCCCGCCACGGCCCTGCGGTCGGCGGCCGAACAGCGGTGGCCGTGCCTGACCGAGGCGTACATCGATCTGCAATCGCGTGACGACCGGGTCACGATCATCGCCTCGCTCGCCACGGATGTCGCCGCACTCGCCGAGTCCGGTGACGCCGTCGCGCAGGACATCACCCGGCGGGCGGCCCGCGAACTCGCGCACAGCGTGACCACGGCCCTGTACCGGGTCGACCGTCCTGCGGATGGCGCCCTGCCCGTCTGCGCGCTGGGCGGCGTCTTCCGCGCCGAGGCGCTGCGTGCCGCATTCGCCGCCGACATCGCCACCGTCGATCCCGCCACCGAACTCGTGGCGCCGTCGGGCCAGGGTCTGGACGGCGCCGTCGCCCTCGCCGCCCTCTCCCCCCGGCATCCGCTCGCGGCGTCGGTCTCGGTGAGCGGGTGAGGCCGGTCGGGCCCCGCTGAGTCCTCGGGACGGGCGGGCGGGACGGCCGTGACCGCCCCGCTCACCCGGTGCTCAGACCAGCGACTCCCGCCAGGCGGCGTGCAGCTGGGCGAACTTGCCGGTGCCGGCGATGAGGGCCGCCGGGGTGTCGTCCTCGATGATGCGGCCGTGCTCCATGACCAGCACGCGGTCGGCGATCGCGACCGTCGACAGTCGGTGCGCGATGATGATCGCGGTGCGGTCCGACAGCAGCGTCTGCAGCGCCTCCTGGATCATCCGCTCACTGGGCATGTCCAGCGAGGCGGTCGCCTCGTCGAGGATGAGCACCGCGGGATCGGCCAAGAACGCGCGGGCGAACGAGATCAGCTGACGCTGACCGGCCGACACCCGGCCGCCGCGCTTGTTGACGTCGGTGCTGTACCCGTCGGGCAGCGCCTGGATGAACGCGTCGGCGCCGACCGCGCGTGCCGCAGCCACGATCTCGTCCATCGTCGCGTCGGGCTTTCCGAGCGCGATGTTGTCGGCGATGGTGCCGCTGAACAGGTACGCCTCCTGCGTGACCATGACGATCGCGCGCCGCAGATCCTTCGGGTGCAGGTCGCGCAGATCCACACCGTCCAGGCTCACCTCGCCGCGGCTCGGGTCGTAGAACCGCGACACGAGCTTGGCCAGCGTGGATTTGCCCGCGCCCGTCGTCCCCACCAGGGCCACGGTCTGGCCGGCGGGGATGTCGAGCGAGAAGTCGGGCAGGATCGTGCGGCCCGCGCCGTATCCGAACTCGACGCCGTCGAAACGCACGTGACCGCGGGCGTGCCAGAGGTCCACCGGCACGGCCGGGTCGGGGACGGTCGGCTCCTCCTCGAGGATGCCCGACACCTTCTCGAGCGCGGCGGTTGCCGACTGGTAGGAGTTGAGGAACATCGCGATCTCCTCCAGCGGGCTGAAGAAGTTGCGGATGTAGAGCACCACCGCCAGCAGGCTGCCGATGAGGAACGAGCCGTCCACGACCCGCAGCGCACCCCACAGCAGCACGATCGCCATCGTCACGTTGGCGATGAGGATCAGGCCGGGGTCGAGGATGCCGAACAGGCGCACGAGCTTCAGGTTCACCCGGCGGTAGTCCGCCGAGATCTCGCCGAACTCGGCGTCGTTGCGCTTCTCCTTTCGGAAGGCCTTCACCGCGCGGATGCCGGTCATCGTCTCGACGAACTGCACGATCAGTCGCGCACTGACGACCCGCGACAGGCGGAAGCCCTTCTGGGATTCCCGGTAGAACCAGCGCATGAGGAGGAACAGCGGCAAGCCCATGACGACGAGGATGAGGCCCGACTGCCAGTCCACGAGGAAGAGCGCGACCAGCGTGAAGACGCCGTACAGCGCCCCCTGCACGAGTTGGTTCAGTCCCCCGTCTAGGAGTTCCCGGATCGACTCCAGGTCGCTCGTCTGCCGCGAGATGATGCGTCCAGAGGTGTAGGTCTCGTGGAA
>NZ_JANJFJ010000107.1:0-12732 GCF_024626565.1 Microbacterium sp. zg.Y909 | reverse complement strand
GGGGAACGAGTCCCGCGTCGTAAGCGAGCGAGGAGTAGTCGGTGATGAGCACGTCGACGCCAGGCAGGGCCGGTGTGACGTCGGCGAGGACGTCACTTCCCATGAGACGCACGCGGTCGACGCCCGAGGGCGGTGCGTAGCGGCCGGCGCCGAGGTGATGCGGACGCACGAGCAGCGTCGCATCGTGCCGCTCGAGCACCTGCTGGATGCGACGCCATTGCGCGGCGTCCGGGATCGACGGATCCACATCGCCGTCACGCCAGGTCGGGGCGTAGAGCACCCAGCGGGTGCCGGGCGACGCGGATGCCGGTGCGCCCACTGCCCGGGCGATGATCGCGCGCGCCGCCTCACGACGGGAGGCGGGGGTGCCGATCGAAAGCACGTCGACGCGGGGTTCGCCGGTGACGACCACCTGGCCGTCGTAGAGTCCGAACGCCGACTCGAGACGTCCGCGTACGAGATCGGAGGCGGCAGGGAGCACCGCGATGGCCGCCGCGGTGCGGCGGTACATGATGCGCAGGAACGCCCTCACCGCCCGCGAGCGGGGAAGAAAGCCGCTGCGGAGTGTCTCGGGCGAATCCAGTCCGATGCGTTTGAGCGGGATGCCGTGCCACAGCTGCACCACGAACGCGCCCGAGACGGCGTAGCGGTTGGCGTCGCCCAAACCGTGCGTCACGACGACGACACGGGCCCGGGCCGTCTGCCACAGTCCTCGGACCGAGCCGCGGGGCACCGAGCGAATGCCGCGCTCACGCGCCTCACGCGCCTCGGCGGCGGTGCCGGTGAGCCACGTGGCATCCACGCCGTGCCGATCGACGGCTTCTCGCCACAGCGCCCAGCCGCCGTCGGCCAGACCGGCGGCGGAACCGAACACCCAGGTGTCGCGCGCGCGGGGCACGAGAAGCGTGAAGAGGCGACCGGCCGCGTAGAGCGGGATGCGGGCCAGCTTGCCGGCGTTGCCCGCGCCGAACGAGAAGGACGCCACCCCGCGAGCCTATCGCGGGGTGGCGTCCTGGCCGGTCAGCGGATGCTCGTCATTCGACGAGCTCGCCGAGGGTCACGTCGGCGGTGCGGGTCTCGCCGTCACGCAGGTACGTCAGGCTCACCGTGCTGCCGCCCGCCACAGCCCGCACCTGCGCGGTGAGGTCCGTCGCGTCCGTGATGGGCAGACCATCGAACCCGGTGACGATGTCGCCCGAGCGCAGCCCGGCCTCGGCGGCCGCGCCGCCGGGGGTGACCTCGTCGATGTAGGCGCCGGTCGTGGTCGCGCCCTCGATGCTTGCGGCCGGGGCGACCATCGCGCCGAGCAGGCCGTGGGTGGCTGCGCCGTCGTCGATGATCTCGCTTGTGATGCGCTCGACGATGTCGGAGGGGATCGCGAAGCCCACGCCGATCGACCCGGACTCACCGGACGAGCCGGCCGTGGCGATGGCGACGTTGATGCCGATCAGCTTGCCCTCCGAGTCCACCAGAGCACCGCCGGAGTTGCCCGGGTTGATCGCGGCGTCGGTCTGCAGAACCGCGATCGAGATCGTCGACGAGGTCTGCTGGGGCTGACCCTGGCCGAAGTCGAAGTAGAACGGCCCCTGGTCCTGCTCCTCGGGCGCCTGCTCGGTGCCGTCACCGGGCGTCTCGGGGGCGGCGGACGAAGCGATCGAGATCGACCGGTTCAGCGCGCTGACGATGCCCGTGGTGACCGTGTTCGCCAGGCCCAGCGGAGCACCCACCGCGACGGCTTCGTCGCCCACGTTCAGGTCGGCGGAGTCGGCGAACTCGATCGGGGTGAGGCCCGAGGCGTCCTGGAGCTTGATGACGGCCAGGTCGTACATCGGGTCGAGGCCCACGATCTCGGCGTCGTAGACACGCCCGTCGGCGGTGGTCACCGCGAGGGCGGCATCGGAGGTGGCGCCGTCGAGGGTCACCACGTGGGTGTTGGTGACGACGTAGCCGTCCTCGCTGAGGATGACGCCCGACCCGGTGCCGCCGGTGGAGCCGCCATCGGCGGAGATCGTCACAACGCTCGGCACCACCTTGGCGGCGATGGCCGTGGTCTGGTTGACGCTGTCGGTGTCGTTGACGGTCACCGAAGCGGGGCCGGTCGCCGTCACGGGCTGGGAGGCGCTCCAGATGTTGACGCCGGCGTACGCACCGCCGATCCCCGCGGTGCCGCCGACGAGGGCGGCGGCGAGCATCAGTGCGGCCACCTTGCCTGCGCCGATTCCGGACTTGGTCGAGGCGGTCGGCTCGGCACCGGACACCGACGTCGATGACGGCGCGGCCGGGGCAGACGTGGCGCCGGCGGGCTGGTGGGGCGCGCCGTAGCCGGATGCCGCAGCGCCGTACGCCGGCCCCGCACCGTAGGACGGCGCACCGGGGTACGGCGGCGCCGCCGGCGAGGGGCGCTGGCCGGGGGCGGGGTGCTGCTGGGCAGCGTGGGCGGCGGGCTGCTGGGGCACGGGGGGAACAATGGCCGGCTCGGTGCCGGCGGGGGTCTCAGTGGGGCGGATGCCCTCGGTGTCGCTCATGGAAAACTCCTTCTGACGGGCTCTTCCAGAGTGCGGCCCGTTGCTGTGTTTTTCTTATGCCCTGAGTGGGATCACCCTATGCGTGTAGCGTGGGCGAGGTGCGAGAGATTCCCGGCGCCTGGCGCCGCACGGCCCGTGGTGCGGGTCTCCTGGCAGCGGACGGGACATCCGTTCCGACCATTTTCGCCGAGATGAGCGCCCTGGCAACCCGAACCGGTGCGGTGAACCTCGGGCAGGGCTTCCCCGACGAGGACGGCCCGGCCGAAGTGCTCGAGGCCGCACGGGACGCGATCGCCCACGGCGTCAACCAGTACCCGCCCGGTCGCGGCATGCCGGATCTTCTCGAAGCCATCGCCGAGCACCAGCACCGCTTCTACGGTTTGCAACTGGATCCCCACCGGCACATCCTGGTCACCGCCGGCGCGACGGAGGCGCTCGCGGCGACGCTCCTCGCGCTCGTGGACGGTCCCGATGACGAAGTGGTCGTGTTCGAGCCGTACTACGACAGCTACGCGGCCTGCATCGCGCTGGCCGGCGCGCGGCTCGTGCCGGTGCCGCTGCGGTGGCCGGACTTTCAGCCGGACATCGAGGATCTGCGGCGGGCGGTCACCGACCGCACCCGGGTGATCCTCGTCAACGACCCCCACAATCCGACCGGCGCAGTCTTCGAGCGCGACGCCCTCGAAGAGATCGTGCGCCTGGCCGACCGGCACGACGCCGTCATCGTCACCGACGAGGTCTACGAGCACCTCGTCTTCGACGCGCAGCACGTGCCCATCGCGACGCTCCCGGGCGCCTGGGAGCGCACTCTCACCGTCTCGTCCGCGGGCAAGACCTTCGCTACGACCGGATGGAAGATCGGCTGGGTGTCAGGCCCCACCGACCTCATCCAGGCGGTGCTGGCGGTCAAGCAGTTCCTCACGTACGTCAACGGTGCGCCCTTCCAGCCCGCGATCGCCGCCGGCCTACGACTGCCCGACTCGTTCTTCGCCGGACTGGCCGCCACACTCCGGGACAAGCGGGACCTTCTCGGGCTCGGACTGCGGGGAGCGGGGTTCGATGTCTCCACACCGCGCGGTTCGTACTTCACCGTCGCCGACGCCGCACCCCTCGGTGCGACGGATGCCGCGCAGTTCTGCCGCGAGCTGCCGGCCCGGGCCGGGGTCGTCGCCATTCCCCTCACGGCGTTCGTCACCACCGAGCACCGCGGCGACTACGCCACGCTCCTGCGGTTCGCCGCCTGCAAACGAACGGATGTGCTCGAAGACGCCGTCGCCCGGCTCGCGGTGCTGAACCCCTGAGCCCGGCGCGCGCCGCCGCCCTGACGATCAGAGGCGCGGCCGCACGGTGAAGCGCCGCAGCGCGAGCGCCGGATTCACCCGGCGCACCCGTGCCACGGCGTCGACGTCGAGGTGCGCGACGGCGACGTCGGTGGCCGTTCCCACCGCGGCGACCTGCACGCCCTGCGGATCGACGACGAGGGAATGCCCCACGCCCAGCGGCGGCGGATGGTCGGCAGCGGCGACGAAGAGCGTGTTCTCGATCGCCCGCGCTGTCAGCAGGGTGCGCCAGTGATGCTCCTTGAGCGCACCACGCACCCATTCGGCGGCGACCAGGATCACGTCCGCTCCGGCATCCGCCAGCACCCGCCCGACTTCCGGGAACCGCAGGTCGTAGCAGGTCATGAGCGCGAACCTCAGGCCGCCGACGTCGAAGGTCTCCGGCTCGGCCACCTCCCCCGGCTCGACCCAGTCCGACTCCCGCTGGCCGAACGCGTCGTACAGGTGCAGCTTGCGGTAGCGGGCCCGCAGCCCGCGCGCGTCCACGGCGACGACGGTGTTGTGCACCCGCCGGCCGTCGGTGCCGCGCTCCAGCAGACCCGCCACGACGTGCACGTCGTAGCGGGCCGCGATCGCGGTCAGGGCCTGCACGAACGGGCCGTCGACGTCTTGGGCGTTGCGCGCAAGGGACTCGTCGAAGGGGTCGACGAAGTAGCTCGAGTACTCGGGGAAGAGCACGACCTGCGCCCCCCGCCCCTGCGCACGGCGGACGAAGTCCTCGATCTGCGCGAGGTTCGCCTCGGTGTCTGCCGTCGGGCCGAACTGCGCGACGGCGACGCCGACTGTGTCTGCACTCACCTGCTGGCTCCTTCCCGGCGCACCCGCACCACAAGCGGAACGGCGACCCACAGGACGATGATCACGCCGCCCAGGACGGCGCCTGCGATCCATGATGCCGTGCCGCCGAGCACGACGTCGAACACGAAGGTCACAACGCCCACGAGCAGCAGCGACACCGTCAGCAGCGAGGTGAGCAGTGCGATGTGCCCGTACGCCACGACCGTGCGCTTGGCGCGATGCTGAAAGAGGAAGCGATGCAGAGCGACCGGCGCCAGCGCCACGATCGCGCTCAGGGCCGACACGGCGATGAGCACGAGGTAGAACCCACGCTGCTCGCCGCTGAGGTCTGCGAAGGCCGGCTGAAACGCCAGCGCGAGGAGGAACCCGGTGATGATCTGCGACCCCGTCTGCAGCACCCGGAGTTCCTGCAGCACTTCGTTCCAGTTGCGATCGGCACGCTCGGCGGGCGATTCATCACGTCCGTCCGGGACGGGTCGCGGCGCGTCGGGTGGGCGGGGATCGGTCGGGCCGGACATGCGTTCATCCTGGCGAGGCGGCCGAACCGGGGCAACCGGACGGGTGCAGGGCACGCGATGGCATCGACCACTCCGAGAGCGTGTTAGGCTATTAAACGTGCCGCGGGGTGGAGCAGTTCGGTAGCTCGCTGGGCTCATAACCCAGAGGTCGTAGGTTCAAATCCTGCCCCCGCAACCAAGAGAAGAAGGCCCTCGCGAAAGCGGGGGCCTTCTTCGTTGCCCGCCGCACGACACCCGCCGGCCCCTGCGCCGCTCGCGCCCGGCCGAGGATCAGTCCGGGTCGAGCACCTCGGAGATGCCGTCGAGAAAGCGCACGACCGCCGCCAGCTGATCGTCGTCGAACTGGTCGGCCACCGCCCGCAGGGCGCGCATGCGGCCCCCGAAATGACGGTGGAAGTCGTCGCGGGTGCGTTGTGTCAACGCCACGATGAGCGCCCGCCGGTCGGAAGGGTGCCTGCGACGTTCGATGTGACCGGACTCGCTGAGCCGATCGAGCAGCTTCGTCGTCGAAGCCGTCGAGATGCGCAGGTGGCGCGAGACGTCATGAGGGCTGACCGCCTGCCCACGCTGCTCGCGCATGACCAGCATGCGCAGCGCCGCCACGTCCGTGGCGTTCATGTCCATCTCGTCCTTCATCCCGCTGGCCATGCGGTCGACGGCGTCGCTGAACGTCCGCACGGCCTCGAGTGCCGAGCGCACCGCCCGGTCGTGATCCGTGGGTTCCCGGTGCTCCGCCATCGTGTGGACACCCCCGCTCGCCATCGGTATCATCGTGCCAGATCGCTAGATAAACTAGCAACCAGGAGTACTAATGAGCGAAGAAGAGCTGGTCGTCCTCCTCGACGACGACGGACGAGAAATCGGCACCGCCCCGAAGTCGAGCGTGCACGGCACTGATACAGCCCTGCACCTGGCGTTCTCCTGCCATGTCCTCAACGACGCGGGCCAGGTCCTGGTCACGCGTCGGGCACTGGACAAGCTCACCTGGCCCGGAGTGTGGAGCAACTCCTTCTGCGGTCATCCCCGTCCCGCTGAGCCTGTGCTGGCAGCCGTGCGGCGTCGCGCCGAGTACGAGATCGGCCTGACGATCACCGACATCGAGCTCTCGCTCCCCCTTTTCCGCTACCGCGCGGTGGATGCCAGCGGCATCGTCGAGCACGAGATCTGCCCCGTGTACACCGCCCGCGCGTCCGGGGAGCCGGTGCTCAACCCGCTCGAGGTCGCCGAGGCTCGATGGGTCGCGCCCGAGGACCTCGCCCGCGCCCTGGGTGCGACTCCCTGGGCCTTCAGCCCGTGGCTGGTGCTGCAGGCCGAGCAGATGCGCGTGTTCGACTCCCTCTCGCCCGCCGGGCGCGGTGCGACATGATCGCCGTCTCGACTGAGGATCGCGCCGCCATCGACGGCGCGATCGCGGCCGCCTTCGACCGCCTCGACGCCCGCCTCGCGGCCCTGTCCGGCGACATGCGCCCGCTCGGCGGCGCCATGCGACGTGCGGCCGCGGGCGGCAAGCGGTTCCGCCCCGCGCTGGTCGTGGCGTCCCACCGCGCCTGTGGCGGCGACGCGCTCGACGACGCGGTGTACGAGGTCGCCGCGGCCTTCGAGCTGCTCCACACCGCCTTCGTGATCCACGACGACGTCATCGACCGCGACACCGAGCGGCGCGGCGAGCCCAACGTCGCGGGCGAGTTCGCCGGACGGGCCCGAGATCAGGGGGTCCCCGACGCCGATGCCGCTCAGCTGGGCGAGGCGGCGGCCATTCTCGCCGGGGATGTGCTGCTGCACGAGGCGACCCGCATGATCGCCCTCGCCGACGTCGCCCCCGCCACGCGCGTGGGTCTGCTGGACCTGCTCAACGAAGCCGTGCTCATCTCGGCCGCCGGTGAGCTCTCCGACGTCGCCAACGCCGTCCGCCGGGATTGCCCCGACACGTCGGAACTGCTCGTGGCCACCCATGACAAGACGGCGGTCTACTCCTTCGCCGCTCCCCTGCGTGCCGGCGCGCTTTTGGCGTCGGCGCCGGCCGCCACCGAGGCGGCGCTGGGACGTGCGGGGGGCCTTGCCGGGCTCGCGTTCCAGCTGGTGGACGACCTCATCGGAGCGTTCGCGCCCGCCGCCCGCGCCGGTCGCACCGAAGGCGCCGACCTGCGCGAGGCCAAGCGCACACCGCTGGTGTCCCTCGCCCGGGAGAGCCCGGTGTGGTCGCAGGTCGACGACGCGATCGCCCTGGCGTGGACGGGCCCCGTGGCCGTCCGAGAGGCGCAGCGGGTGCTCGATGCCAGCGGCGCGCGCGAGCGCCTGGTGCTGCTGGTGCAGAACACGCTGGCCGACGCGCGCGTCGCAGCCGCCGACGACGCCCTGCCCGCTCGTGCGACGGTGCTGCTCGCGCAGGTGTGCGACGCGATCGGAGCACGTATTCCGTGAGTACGGGACTGGATCTCTACAACCGCGCGGCGCAGGAAGCGGCGGCGACGGTCATCGGGGCGTATTCGACGTCGTTCGCCCTGGCCTGTCGCCTGCTGGGACCCCGGGTTCGGCCGCATGTGCGCAACGTCTACGCACTCGTGCGCATCGCAGACGAGATCGTCGACGGCCCCGCCGCCGAGGCCGGGCTCGCCCCCGAGACGCTGCGGCGGGTGCTCGACGAGCTCGAGGCTGAGACGCTGACCGCCGTCACGCGCGGGTTCTCGGCCAACCTCGTCGTGCACGCCTTCTGCCGCACCGCGCGCGAGACCGGCATCGGCGCCGAACTCATCCGCCCCTTCTTCGCCTCGATGCGCACCGACCTCGAGGTGACCTCGCATGACCCCGGCAGCCATGACGCGTACGTCTACGGGTCGGCCGAGGTGGTAGGGCTCATGTGCCTCCAGGTGTTCGTCAACGCCGGCGGAGCCGCCGCCACCCTTCCGGAGCCGGCGCTCGTCGACGGGGCCCGCAGGCTCGGCGCCGCCTTCCAGGACGTCAACTTCCTGCGCGACCTCTCCCACGACGCCGAAGCGCTCGGGCGGGATTACCTGGGCCTCCGAGAGGGCGGCCCGGCCCGTACCGAGGTGCTGGACCGCATCGACGCCGACCTCGCCGCCGCCGCGGCGGTGGTGCCGCAGCTGCCGGCGGACTGCCGGCGCGCCGTCACAGCGGCCCACGATCTGTTCGCCAGCCTCGCCCGCCGCCTGCGCGCCGAGGACCCTCGGACGGGCGTGCGGGTGCGAGTCCCCGACCCGGTGAAGGCTACGCTCGCAGCACGGGCGATGCTGGGCTTCGCCCCGAAGGGAGCACGCACATGACGCGCACGGTCGTCATCGGCGGCGGCATCGCCGGGCTCGCCACGGCCGCCCTTCTCGGTGACGAGGGGCACGACGTCACCCTGGTCGAGGGTCGCGATGAACTCGGGGGACGCGCCGGGTCGTGGGAGAGCAGCGGCTTCCGGTTCGACACCGGTCCCAGCTGGTACCTCATGCCCGAAGTGTTCGACCACTTCTTCGCCCTGCTCGGCACGAGCGCCGCCGCCGAACTCGACCTCGTTCCGCTGCGGCCCGCGTACCGCGTCTACGGCGAGCCCGACCCCGGCACGACGTCCGAGCCGCTCGACATCGTCTCGGGCCGCGCCGAGGCCGTCGCGCTGTTCGAGGAGCGCGAGCCCGGCGCGGGCGCCCGCCTGACCGAGTACCTCGATTCGGCCGGCGATGCCTACGACCTCGCCGTCACCCGCTTCCTCTACGACACGTACGAATCGACCGCGGGGCTGCGCGACCCCGCGCTGCTGCGGCGACTGCCGCAGCTGGCGCCCTGCTGACCCGGCGGCTTTCGACACTCGTCGAAAGCAGGTTCGCCGACCCGCTGCTGCGGCAGGTGCTCGGCTACCCCGCCGTCTTCCTGGGCGGGTCGCCCTTCGGCGTGCCGAGCCTTTACCACCTGATGAGCCACCTCGACCTCGACGAGGGGGTGCTCTACCCCCGGGGCGGGTTCACGACGGTCATCGCCGCGATCGAACGCCTCGCGCGCGCCCGCGGCGTGCAGATCCGCACCGGCACGCCGGTCACCGGCATCCGCACGTCCGGACGCGACGCCACCGGCGTCGATCTCGCCGACGGCACGCGCATCGACGCCGACGTCGTGGTCTCGACGGCCGACCTGCATCACACCGAGACGGTGCTGCTGCCCGAGCATCAGCGCGAGCGACCCGAGAAGTGGTGGCGGTCGCGCACCCCGAGTCCGGGGGCGCTGCTGCTCATGCTGGGGGTCGAGGGCGAACTCCCCCAGCTCGCCCATCACACCCTCCTTTTCGCGCGCGACTGGCAGGAGAACTTCTCCGACATCTTCGGTCGCCACACCCGCATCCCCGAGCCCGCGTCGCTGTACGTCTGCCGCCCGAGCGCGACCGACGACACCGTCGCCCCCGCCGGCAGCGAGAACCTCTTCGTGCTCGTCCCGATCCCCGCCGACCCCTCCCTCGGACGCGGCGGCATCGACGGTGACGGCGACGCTCTCATCGAGCGGGCGGCGGATGCCACCATCGCGCAGATCTCGCAGTGGTGCGGCATCCCCGATCTCGCCGAGCGGGTCACGGTGCGCCGCACCGTCGCCCCTGGCGATTTCGCCGCCGACCTCAACTCGTGGCGCGGCAACTCGCTCGGGCTCGCGCACACGCTCGGCCAGAGCGCGATGTTCCGCCCGGGCAACGCGTCGAAGAAGGTGCGCAGTCTCTACTACGCCGGCACCTCGGCACTGCCGGGCATCGGACTGCCGATGTGCCTCATCTCTGCGGAGCTCGTGCTCAAGCGTCTGCGCGGCGACCACTCCGCCGGCCCCCTCCCCGTCCCCGCCGCCGCGGACGCGTGATGCCGGGGCTGTACCTGCTGGCGATCCTGCTGTCCGCCGCCGGGATCGCGACCCTCGACGCGCGCTTCCGACTGGCCTGGTGGCACGCCCGCGCGCGCACCGCTGCGGTCGTGCTGATCGGCACGGCCTTCTTTCTGGCGTGGGATGCCGCCGGCATAGCGGCCGGTGTGTTCGTCAAGGGCGAGAGCCCCCTGCTGCTCGGCATCGACCTGGCCCCGCACCTCCCCCTGGAAGAGCCGGTGTTCCTGGCGTTCCTGTGCTACCTCGCCCTCGTCGCCTTCCGCGGCGCCGAGCGGCTGCGCGAGCGCCGGGAGGACGCCGCGTGACCTACGCCTGGATCATCGTCCCGTTCGCCCTGATCACCCTCGTCACGACCCTCGCCAGCGCCGTCCGGCCGCGGTTCGCCCGCCGCATGGGAGCCTCCGCTGTGGCCGCGGTCGTCCTCGTCGTCCTCACCGCCGTCTTCGACAACGTCATGATCGCGGCAGACCTCTTCACCTACCCGGAGCACAACATCAGCGGCATCCGCATCGGCCTCGCGCCCATCGAAGACTTCTCCTACCCGCTGTGCGCCGCCTTCCTGGTGCCGGCGGTCTGGACCCTGCTGATACCGCGGAGCCGCACGTGAACGCCGCGACACAGCTGCTGGTGTCCTCGCGGCCCGTGAGCTGGATCAACACCGCCTACCCGTTCGCTGCGGCCTACCTGCTCACCACGCGCGAGATCGACACCGTGCTGATCGTGGGCACGCTCTTCTTCCTCGTGCCGTACAACCTGGCGATGTACGGCATCAACGACGTGTTCGACTACGAATCGGACCTGCGCAACCCCCGCAAGGGCGGCGTGCACGGGGCCGTGCTCGACCGGAACCTGCACGCGCCCACCCTGTGGGCGGCGGCCCTGTCGTGCCTTCCCTTCGTCGTCTATCTCGTCGTCGTGGGTTCGCCCGCGTCGTGGGCGGTGCTGGCGGCGAGCCTCTTCTTCGTCGTGTTCTACAGCGCCCCGCCGCTGCGGCTGAAGGAGCGCCCGTTCGCCGACTCGGTCACGAGCTCGATCCACTTCTTCTCCCCCGCCGTCTACGCCCTCGTGCTCGCCGGCGCCGTGTGGACGTGGCAGCTGGTGCTCATCGTCGTCGCCTTCGCACTGTGGGGGGTGGCCTCCCACGCCTTCGGCGCCGTGCAGGACGTCGTCGCCGACCGCGAGGCGGGCATCTCGTCCATCGCGACCGCGCGCGGCGCCCGCTGGACGGTGCGCTTCGCGCTGGCCTGCTATGCCGCCGCCGGCGTCGTCATGCTCTTCACCGCGTGGCCCGGGCCCCTCGCGGCGCTGCTGGTGATCCCCTACCTCGCCACCCTGTGGCCGCACCGGTCGATCACCGACGAGACCGCAGAGGATGCCACCCGGGGCTGGCGCCGCTTTCTCTGGCTCAACCAGTTCGCCGGGTTCGGCGTGACGCTGCTGCTCATCTGGTGGGTGCTGCTGCACCCCTAGGTCGATCCCGCCCGGGGTAAGAGGAAGGCCTCCGGATGGAGCCGGTGCGCTGTGCGCCCGCTCCACCCGGAGGCCTTCTCGTCAGATCACGCGCTGGCGACGCGCCGGCTCACTCGCCCCCGGTGCCGGTCTCACCCTGCTCGCTCAGCCGCAGCAGGGTCTCGACCGCCGCGGTCAGATCCTTGTCGGCCTCGGCGAAGGCCGTGAGGTCACCGGCCTGCAGGGCCGCCTGGCGGGCGGCGATCGCGTCCCGCGCCGAATCGAGCGCCGCCTGGTATTCGTCGCCGGGCACGACCGGGGTGACCACCGGGGCGTCCGGATCCACCGGGGCGTCCGGGTCAATCGGATCGGTCGGCGTCACGCCTTCGTCACCGGTGACCGCGCCGGAGTCGCCGCCGAAGAGCACGTCGAGCGCGTCCTGCAGCGTGTCTTCGAACGCGACCTCGTCGCCGAAGCCGACCAGCACCTTCTGCAGCGTCGGGAGCTTGGTGGCACCAGAGGACTGCACGAACACCGGCTGCACGTAGAGCAGACCGCCGCCGACAGGCAGCGTCAGCAGGTTGCCGTTGAGCACCTGCGACTGTCCCTGCTGCAGGATGTTGACGAACGACGACACACCGGGGTCGGCGTTGAACGTGTTCTGCACCTGTCCGGGACCGGGCACGGGAGTCTCGGCATCCACGATCAGCATGCGGAGCTTGCCGTAGTCCTCGGCCTTCGAGCCCGCCTCCGCACCGGCGTCGGAGTCCACCGCGAGGTAGCCCATGAGCACGTTGCGGGTGTCCTCGCCACCGGGGATGAAGGTGGTGAACATCGAGTAGGCGGGAGCCTCCTGACCCGGCATCTGCATCGTCAGGTAGTACGGCGGCTGCAGCTGTGAGTCTTCCTGCGGGTCGTTCGGCGTCTTCCACGCGTTGTCACGCTGGTACAGCGACTGCGCGTCCTCGACGTGGTAGTTGCCGAGCATGGCCCGCTGCACCTTGAACAGGTCGGTCGGGTAGCGCACGTGGCTCATCAACTCGCCGGACATCTCGCTGATGGGCTGGAGCGTCGACGGGTAGACGTTCTGCCACGCCTGCAGCAGCGGGTCCTCGGTGTCCCACGCGTAGAGGGTGACCGACCCGTCGTAGGCGTCGACGGTGGCCTTGACCGAGTTGCGGATGTAGTTGATGTTGTCCAGCGCCACCGTCGGGGTGGGGTTGGTCGTATCCGAGATCGCGTCGC
>NZ_JANJFJ010000106.1:0-12773 GCF_024626565.1 Microbacterium sp. zg.Y909 | reverse complement strand
GCCGGCGGCTCGTCGTACTTCGCCGGCGCAGAACTCGGCCGGCTGTACCGGGACGTGCTCGCGGGCCTCTTCCACCCCTCCGATCCGGAGTCCGCGCACGCGACGGCGGCCACCGCCTGGCTGGGCCCGGTCGGGTGACCCGCGTGCGAGGATGACGGAATGTCCCGCACCCCCCTCGCCGCGCTGAGCCCGGCCGACCAGGTGCGCCGGCGCGCCCTCGGACGGATGAAGGCCGTTGCTCTCGGAGCGCTGGTGTTCATGGCGGTCGTCTTCGCCGTGTCGTTCCCGCTGCAGAATGACGTGCCGTGGCTCGCCTACGTGCGGGCCGCCGCAGAAGGCGGCATGGTGGGCGCGCTGGCGGACTGGTTCGCGGTCACGGCTCTGTTCCGGCATCCGCTCGGCATCCCCATCCCGCACACCGCGATCATCCCCAGCCGCAAGGACGAGATCGGGCGCACCCTCGGGGAGTTCGTCGAGACCAACTTCCTCTCCACCGAGGTCGTGCGCACCAAGCTGGAGTCGATCAGCGTGTCGCGCCGCCTCGGCGAGTGGCTGGCGAGCCCCGAGCATGCTGCGCGCGTCACGGACGAAGGCTCGGCGATGGCCGCCGGCGTGCTGCGCGCCCTCAGCGACAGCGACGTGCAGGACCTCATCGCCGACGTCGCGCGCGAGCACCTCGTCGAGCCGGACTGGGGCCCCTCCGTGGGCGGATGGCTGGCGCGCCTGGTCGACTCGGGCGCACATCACGGCGCGGTCGACATGGCGGCGGACTCCGTCGGAGTCTGGCTCGAGGGCAACCGCGAGTCCTTCGACGGCCTGGTCTCGAGCCGCCTGCCCTCGTGGGTGCCCTCGATGGTGCTGCGCCTCATCGACGACACGCTCTACAAAGAGGCGCTGTCGTTCGTCCGCGATGTGCGGGGCGACCCCGACCACGCCGCGCGCCGAGCGATCGACCAGTACCTCACGCGGCTCGCCGACAGCCTGCAGAACGACCCGGCCACCATCGGTCGCTTCGAAGACGCCAAGTCGGGCGTCTTCGACTCCCCCCGGGTGCGGGAGCTCGCCGCCGAGGCTTGGGACACCACCAAGTCCGGCCTGCTCCGCTCGCTCTCCGATCCCGCCAGCGGCCTGCGCGCGCGCATGACCCAGGCACTCATCGACTCCGGCACGCGCCTGTCGACGGACACCGCGCTGCAGCAGCGGGTCGACGGCTGGGCGACGGATGCCGCGGTCTTCCTGGTCGACCGGTACCGGCACGACATCGCCTCGATCATCACCGAGACCGTCGAACGGTGGGACCCGGCCGAGACCACGGAGAAGATCGAGCTGATGGTCGGCCGCGACCTGCAGTACATCCGCCTCAACGGCACCGTCGTCGGCGCTCTGGCGGGACTCACCATCTTCACCATCGCGCATGCCCTGGTGGGCTGACTAGCCTGGGCGCATGGGCGACACGGTCGAGCTGCTGTTCAGCTACGGCTCGCTGGAGGGCGGCGGGCTTCAGCTCGACACGTTCGGGCGGGTCGTGCACACCGAGCCCGACGTGCTGCCCGGGTTCACGACCTCGCTCACGGAGCGGCCGGACCCCCGCATCACCGACCGCATCGGCCCCGTCCCGCAACGGGAGCTGCGCCGCACCGGCGACCCGCGCGACAAGATCATCGGCACGGTGCTGCGCCTCAGCGAGGCGGAACTGGATGCCGCCGACGAGCTGCTGAGCCCGCCGTTTCACCGCCGGTCCGTGACGCTCGAAAGCGGACGCGGCGCGTGGGTGTACGTGGTGGGGGCGACGTGATCCGCCTCGCGCTGGCGCGTCACGCCAAGAGCGAGTGGGGCTCACCCGGAATCGCCGACCACGACCGACCGCTGACAGAGCGCGGCCTGCGCGACGCGCCGATCATGGCCGCGCGCCTGGCCGACAGCGGCTTCGTGCCCGACGCGATCGTGACGTCCACGGCGCTCCGGGCCCGCACCACCGCCGCGGTCTTCGGCGAGCGCTTCGGGCTCGAGCCCGTGCTGCGTCCGGGGCTCTACGGAGCGCCGGCCGAAGAGCTGCTCGAGGCAGCCGTGCACCAGGGCGCCCCGTCGGTGCTGGTCGTCGCCCACGACCCGGGCATGAGCGTGCTCGCCGCCCGGCTGTCGGACGACGCGATCGGCCACATGCCCACCTGCGGGGTGGCCACCTTCACCTGGCGATTGGGAGGTCGCGGCGGCACTGGACCCCGACGAGTGGACGTTCGACTCGCCGAGCTGATCCTGGCGGCTGCCGGTGGGGTCAGATGACGCCGGCGCGCACCACGAGCTCGGGTTCGATGAGGCTGCCACCGGGCTCCGCACCGCTGACGAGCAGATCGAGCACCGCTTCGGCCACCTGCTCGGGGCGCTGCTCCACGCTGGACAGCCCCAGCGCGGCCGCGACGGGGGTGTTGTCGAAACCCACGACGGTCACCTCGGACCTGCCGGCGTGCGAGGCCGCGAGGTGCGCCCCGACGGCGAGGGTGTCACTCGCGCACACGACGGCATCCACCGTCGTCGTGGCGAACAGCAGCTCGGTCTCGGCGCGAGCGGCCTGGACCGTGTCCAGACTCGTGCGGCGGAGGTCTTCGGCGGCATCCTCCCCCATCGCCTCGCGCCATCCGCGCTCGCGGTCATCCCCCGTGCCGCTGCCGCGCGGCCATCCGAGAAAGGCCACCCGGCGCCCGAGACCGCGCGCGAACGCTGTGGCGGCGCGCGTGCCGGCTGCGCCGTCGACGTCGACCCAGGCGTGGTCGGCAACGGTCCGCTCGGCACCCCATGGCCGCCCGAAAGACACGAACGGCAGTCCCACCTCGCGCAGCCAGTCGGTGCGAGGGTCGCCTTCGACCGTGCCGGTCAGCACGACGCGGTCGATCTCGCCGCCGTCGCGCAGCGCCCGCAGCCTTTCGAGCTCCTCCTGGGCGTCGGTGGCGGCGTAGACCAGGATGCCGAGCCCGCGCGGGGTGGCGCGGTCGGTGAGGGCGTGCACGAACCGATCGAGCACGACCCCCGAGATGCCCCCGCTGTAGGGGTCGAGGTGCACGGCGATGGTGTCGCTGCGCCGCGTGCGCAATCGGCGCGCCGCCATCGACGGGGCGTAGCCGAGCTGCACGATGGCGTTCTCAACGCGCTCACGGGTACCCGCGCGCACCACCGCGGGACTGTTCAGCACATTCGACACCGTCTGGCGGGACACCCCCGCGAGGCGCGCGACGTCCTCGACCGTCGGCTGCCGCATCGTCGCCTCCCGCTGACCGTCGCCCGCGAATCCCGTTGACACGCTTCCCCGTCGGTCTTAGCTTGTCACCACCGGCGGCACTTTGAACGATCAAATTCGGGCGTCCGGTCCGCTCCGCCGAGTCATCGAAGGAGACTCCCATGAAGCGACACACTGCGGTTCGCCTGCTGGGCGCCGGAGCTCTCGCCGCCACCGCCGCGCTCGTCCTGGCCGGGTGCGGTCAGGGATTCGCCGGCGACTCCGGCGGCGCAAGCGACTCCGACGACGGGCTGACCGACTCGGACGACCCGATCCGCGTCATGATCGGCTCCAGCGGCGAGGCCGAGACGGCGGCCGTCGAGGATGCCGTCGCGGCCTGGGCCGCCGACGAGGGCGTCGACGCGGAGGTCGTCGCGGCGACCAACCTCAGTCAGGAGCTCGCTCAGGGGTTCGCCGCCGGCTCTCCGCCCGACCTGTTCTACCTCTCCACCGACCAGCTCGCCGGATTCGTCGAGAACGGCTCGGTGCGCGCCTACGGCGATCTGCTCGACAACAAGGACGACTTCTACCCGTCCCTCGTGGCCAACTTCACCGTGGACGGCGAATTCGTCTGCGCGCCGAAGGACTTCTCGACGCTGGCGCTCGTCATCAACACGACGCTGTGGGCGCAGGCGGGGCTCACCGAGGAGGACGTTCCGACGACGTGGGACGAACTCGCGACGGTCGCACAGACCCTGACCACCGACGGCCGCGTGGGCCTCGCCTTCGGCGCGGAGTACCAGCGGGTGGGCGCCTTCATGGCAGAAGCCGGCGGCCGGCTGGTCAACGAGGACGGCACCGAGGCGGTCGCCGACTCCCCCGAGAACGTCGAAGCCCTCACCTACGTGAAGGAGCACCTCGCCGACGGCACGTTCGCCTTCGCCGCCGACATCGGCGCGGGCTGGGGCGGCGAGGCGTTCGGCAAGGAGCTGGCGGCGATGGTGATCGAGGGCAACTGGATCACCGGCGGCCTGAGCGCGGACTACCCCGACGTCGAGTACACCGTCGCGGAGCTGCCCGAAGGCCCGGCAGGTCAGGGCACGCTGCAGTTCACCAACTGCTGGGGCATGGCAGCCGACAGCCCGAACCAGGAGGGGGTGCTCGACCTCGTCGAGTACCTGACGGACACCCAGCAGCAGCTGGCGTTCTCCGACGCCTTCGGTCCCATGCCCTCGATCGAGTCGGCCGCAGCCGACTGGGAGCAGGCGAACCCCGAGCTCGCACCCTTCCTCGCGGGCTCCGCGTACGCGATCGGCATGCCGACCAACGTGGGCGTCGGTGAAGTGCTCACCGACTTCAACGCCCAGCTCGAATCGCTCGCGACGGGCGACCCGCAGCAGATCCTGCAGACGGTGCAGTCCAACCTCGAGGCCGTGGTCGGCGGCTGACGTGGCCACCGCCGCTCCGGCGCCCCACCGCAGCCGCTCGTCCGGCGGCATCCGTCGCGGTGAGGGCGCCGCAGGGTGGCTGTTCACCCTGCCGATCATCGTGATCCTCGGGCTGTTCCTCTTCATCCCCGTGCTCATGGCCCTGTGGGTCAGCTTCTCGGATTGGAGCGGCCGCGGCAGCCCTCTTTCGTCCACCGTGTCGTTCATCGGTCTGGAGAACTACGCCGCCATCACCACCGGAGGCGGTCTCGCCGAGCGCAACTTCGGCATCGCACTGCGCAACAACGCCTGGTACGTGCTGCTGGTCGTGCCGCTGCAGACGGCGCTGTCGCTGTTCCTCGCGGTGCTGGTCAACCGCGCGGTGCTGCGCGGCCGGGGGTTCTTCCGCACCGCGTTCTACTTCCCTTCGGTCACGAGCTCCGTGGCCATCACCGTGCTGTGGCTGTTCCTCTTCTCCACGACCGGCGTCATCAACGAGGTGCTGTCGTGGATCGGCCTCGCCGGGCCGAACTGGTTCAACGACCCGCGCGGCATCGTCCACATCGCCCTGGGCGCCGGCGGCGAAGCGGGTCCCGCTGCGCTGACGGCGGGACAGTTCCTGGGCGTCACATGGTGGGACTGGCTCGCCGGGCCGTCGGTGGCGATGACCGCCTTCATCCTGATGGCGGTGTTCACCACCAGCGGCACGTTCATGCTGCTCTTCCTCGCGGCGCTGCAGAACATCGGCGCAGAGCTGAGCGAAGCGGCGATGATGGATGGCGCCAACGCCTGGCAGCGCTTCTGGTCCATCACGCTCCCCCAGCTGCGACCCACGCTGTTCACCGTACTGACCTTGGGGCTGATCGGATGCTGGCAGGTGTTCGACCAGATCTACACGGGCACCCAGGGCGCGCCCGGCAAGACCACGATCACCCCCGCCTACCTGTCGTACACGTCGGCCTTCACCGACCAGCAGTGGGGGATCGGCGCGGCGATCTCCTTCATCCTGTTCCTCATCATCATCGTGTTCACCGTGTTCCAGCGCTGGGCGCTGCGCGAACGGGCGGTCTCGATGCGGCGCCGCCGGCCGTATGAGCAGGCCGTCGCCGCCGCTGCTGCCGCTCGCGGGAAGGAAGCGCCATGACCACCACCACGGCCCTCACCCAGGAGGCCCTCTTCGATCAGCCGCCCGACCGTCCGGCGCGGCGCCCCCGCCGACTGCCACCGGGGCGCCTCACGATGCAGGTGCTGCTGTATGTGCTGCTCATCCTGCTGGCGATCATCTACATCTTCCCGTTCCTCGTGCAGGTGGCGACCTCGTTCAAGACCGACAATGAAGCCACGACCGACGCCGTCTCGCTGATCCCCGCGACCGTCAGCTTCGCCGCCTACGAGCGCCTCTTCACCCGCAGCGACTTCCCCCTGTGGTTCGCCAACTCGGCGATCGTGACGGTGCTCGTGACCCTCGGCCGCGTGTTCTTCGTCTCGCTCGCCGGCTACGCCCTGGCACGACTGCGCTTCCGCGGACGCGGTTTCGTGTTCGCCATGGTGGTCGGCGTCATGGCCGTCCCCTCGGTGGTGCTGCTAATCCCCAAGTTCCTGGTCCTGAACCAGCTCGGCATCTACGACTCCTACGCCGGAATGGTGATCCCCCTGCTGGTGGATGCCGCGGGGGTCTTCATCATGAAGAACTTCTTCGAGTCCATCCCGCCGTCGGTGGAGGAGCAGGCGCGCATCGACGGGGCTGGGACCTTCCGCATCTTCTGGTCGATTGTGCTGCCGATGGCCCGCCCCGCCGTCGTGACGATCGTGATCCTCTCGTTCCAGGGGTCGTGGAACGAGCTGAGCCACTTCATCGTGTCGACGCAGTCCCCGGAGCTGACCACCCTCACCAAGGGCGTCGCCTCGCTCGCGTCGGGGCAGCTCAGCCAGGGCAACCAGTACCCCTTGAAGCTCGCCGCCGCGGCGATCATGACGATCCCCGTCGCGGTGATGTTCTTCATCTTCCAGAAGCGGATCATGAACACCACCGAGGGCGCGGTCAAGGAATGAGTGCGGGCTGGCAGCCGTTCCTCTCGGACCGCGTCGTGGCGCTGCGTGCCCCGACCCAGGTCTGGTCGGGGCGCGACGGTGACGCCGGGGGCACCGCCATCGAGGGGATCTACCACGGCGACACCCGCTTCCTGAGGCACGTGCGCCTCGAATACCGCGCGCCCGACGGAAAGTGGCAGCCACCCGAGCCGATCTCCGTGATGTCCCGCGACGCCGCCACCGTGATCTTCGGGAGCCTGCTGCGGGGCGTCGACGACGCCACGCCCGACCCGAAGGTGCGTCTGGAACGCCTCCGCGAGGTGCGCAGCGGTGTCGTGACCGAGACGCTGCGACTGCATTCCCACCTCGACCGGCCGCTCGTCGTGCTGCTGCGTGTTCGCCTCACCCCCGACTTCTCGCCGCTGCAGGAGGTCAAATCCGGGGCGGCGCCCCGCACGGACTGGTCCGCCACCGGCGCGGGATCGACCGTGCAGGTGCGCCGCGGGCAGACCCGCATCGATCTGGTGGCACCGACGGCCACCGCAACCGTGGACGAGCCGGGCAACGAGGTGACGCTCGTCTGGCAGGTGCGCTGCGAGCCGCGCTCTTGGACCGAGGTGACGTGGCGGGCGCAGCTGGTCGATCCGGCACTGGTCGTTCTGCCCGCCGGGCGCCCCGTACCGTGGTCAGTGGAACTCCCGGAGCAGATCGACCCCCGACTGCGCATGTGGGTGCACTACGCGCTGTCCGACCTCGACGCCCTGCGCCTGGCGCTGCCCATTGCGCCTCATGACGAATTCTTCGCCGCCGGCGCCCCGTGGTTCTTCACGCTCTTCGGGCGTGACTCCCTGTGGACCGCGCGCATGCTGCTGCCGGTGGACGCCACGATGGCGGCATCCACTCTGCGTGTGCTCGCCCGATTGCAGGGCACGAAAGACGATCCCGAGAGCGCCGAACAGCCGGGCAAGATCGCGCACGAGCTGCGCGCGGTGGAATTCGCCATGCCGGGCGAAGGCATCGTGCTGCCGCCGCTTTACTACGGCACCGTCGACGCCACACCGCTGTGGGTGTGCCTGCTCGTGGATGCCGCGAGCGCCGGCATGCCCGAGGACGACGTGCGCCAGCTGCTTCCGAACCTGCGGGCAGCGCTCGAGTGGATCGACCACGCCGCCGCCGACGGTTTCGTGGAATACCTCGATGAGACCGATCATGGGCTGTCGAACCAGGGGTGGAAGGACTCCGGCGACTCGATCCAGTGGCGCGACGGCACCCTGGCGGCAGGACCCATCGCCCTGTGCGAGGTGCAGGGCTACGCCTACGAGGCCGCGGCCGGGGCGGCCGCGCTGCTGGACAGTCTGGGCGAGCCCGGCGGCGAGCGCCTGCGCGCGTGGGCGGAGTCTCTGCGGGACCGTTTTCGCGATCGGTTCTGGGTGCAGACGCCCGAGGGCCGGTACCCCGCGATCGCGCTGGACCGCGACGGCCGAGGCGTCGACACGCTGACCAGCAACATCGGTCATCTGCTGGGCACCGGCATCCTCTCCCCCGCAGAAGAGGCCGAGGTCTCCGCGTTGCTGGTCGGGCCCACGATGTCGTCCGGGTTCGGTGTGCGCACCATGTCGACGGCCGCGGCGGGATACTGGCCGCTCAGCTACCACGGCGGGAGCGTCTGGGCCCACGACTCCGCGATCATCGCCCGCGGCATGGCGCGTGCGGGACGTCAGAGCGACGCCCGCGTCGTCGTCGAAGGGCTGCTCGCGGCGGCGGAGGCGTTCGAGTTCCGCATGCCGGAGCTTCACGCCGGGGATGCCGCGACGACCGCCCCGGCGCCGGCACCGTATCCCGCAGCGTGTCGACCGCAGGCCTGGTCGGCGGCCGCGGCGATCGTGTGCCTGCAGATCGCGACGCGGCGCTGACGGGGCCGGGCGAGGGCGCCCGACGGTCGTGCGCGGCGATGCCCCGTCGACGGCCGACGGCGTCACGGATAGGCTCACCGAATCGACGACGGAAGGACGCACCGATGCGCGCTGCACGTTTCCACGGCAAAGAGGACCTCCGCGTGGAGGAGATCGACGAGCCCAGCCCCGGTCCGGGTCAGGTGAAGCTGCGCAACGGTTACTCGGGCATCTGCGGGTCGGACCTGCACGTCTACTACACGCCGGAGGCCGCCGGCATCGACATGGAGCATCCGCACCCGATCACCGGGGCGATGCCCCCGCAGGTGCTGGGGCACGAGTTCGCCGGCACGGTCGTCGAAGTGGGTGAGGGCGTCGAGGGCATCTCGGTCGGGGACCGCGCGGCGGTCTGGCCCATCTACTACTGCGGTGAATGCCCTGCGTGCCGCAAGGGCATGTACAACGTGTGCCAGAAGATCGGGTTCCACGGGCTGACCTCCGACGGCGGCGGCATGGCCGAGTTCACCACTGTGCCGGCGTCGATGCTGCATGTTCTCCCCGAGAACGTCGACCTGCGACTGGGCGCCCTCGTGGAGCCGATGTCGGTGGCGTGGCACGCCGTCTCGCTCGGCGAGGTGCCCGCGGGCGGCTCGGCATTGGTCGCGGGAGCGGGACCCATCGGCATCGGCGTGTGGTTCGCCCTCCGTGCCCAGGGCGTGGACCGCGTGCTCGTCTCGGAGCCGAGCGCACAGCGCCGGGCGATCATCGAGGCGCTCGGTGCGCGCACAGTCGACCCGGTGGACGGTGACCTCGCCGCGGCCGTCGCCGAACTCACCGACGGCGACGGCGTGGACGTCGCATTCGACGCTGCCGGGGCGGGTCCCGCCATCACCTCGGGGCTCGCCAGCCTGACCCCCGGTGGCCGGGTCATCGTGGTCGCCCTGCACGAGCGGGCCATGGAGTTCAACCCCACGCAGCTCGTCATGGCCGAGACCGGCATCGCCGGCAGCCTCGCCTACCTTCCCGAGGACTTCGACGCCGTCATCGCGGCGATGGCCGCCGGGGCGTACGACACGACGGGATGGGTCGAAGAAGTGGACATCGACGGCGTGGTCGACGCCTTCCACCGGCTGCGCTCGGGAGCCGGCGCGAAGATCCTCGTGCGCGCCTGAGGCTCAGTCCACCGCTGCGACGCGGCCGCCGGTGAGGGCGACCAGCTCGTCGAAAGTCAGCGGGAACACGGTGTGCGGCGTGCCCGCGGCCGCCCAGATCTCGGGGAACTCCGCGAGCATTTCGTCCACGATCGTCGGGAGGGGCGCGGGGTGGCCGGTGGGAGCCACTCCCCCGATCGCCTGACCCGTGGCATCCTTCACCTGCTGTGCGGTGGCCCGCTCGATACGCCGGCGCCCCAGCCGGGCGGCGAGCGCGGCGGTGTCGACACGGTGCGCGCCGCTGGTCATCACCAGCAGCGGCTCGCCGTCCGACCAGAAGACGAGGCTGTTGGCGATGGCGCCGACCTCGACCCCGAGGGCGGCGGCGGCCTGCGCCGCGGTGGCGGCGGCATCCGGCAGCACGACGATGTCGCCGGGGAGGCCGGCGGCACGTAGCGCCGCGTGCACGAGCATGCTGCGAGGAGGGAGATGCGCTGTCACCCTCCTCAGCCTAGAGTCAGGCCATGGCCGACCTGTTCGACGTCGACAAACCCGCCCACGCCATGGCCCGTACGCGCCTGAGCACCGATCTCATCGCCTGGCTGGTGACCACCACCGCCGAAGGACGCCCGCACCCGACACCGGTGTGGTTCTTCTGGCACGACGGCGCCATCACGATCCTCAGCGAGCCGGACACCCTCAAGGTGAAGCATCTGGAGCGGGGGTCGCAGGCCGTCGTGCACCTCGACTCGGGCGGGGCGTTTGGTGACGACATCGTGGTGCTGCACGGCGACGCGCGCCTCGAGCCGGACGGCGCGGCCCCCTGGCTCGAAGAGTTCCGCGAGCCGTACGACGCGAAGTACCACAGCGCGCTCGCCGCCTACGGCATGCCGCTGGAGCAGTTCGGCCACACGTTCTCGACGCGCATCGTGTTCACGCCGACGCGCCTGGTGGCCTGGGGCGGCTGAGCCGGGCCTCGATCCGGCGGCACCGGTCATGCACAATGGGGAATGATGCCGCAACGCCGCGGCTTCGGGAGTGCAGCCCACAAGGCCCGCCGAAAGAGGATCGCGATGACCACCGCCCTGCCCTTGCCTGATGTCACCCACGAGCGGGTGGAGGTGATCACGGGGCGACGGAGTGGCCTGTTCCTCGTCGTCGCCCTGCACTCCTCGGTTCTCGGTTCCGCCCTCGGCGGCGCCCGCCTGTGGACGTATCCGCACTGGAGCGACGCGCTCGGCGATGCCCTGCGCCTCTCGGCCGCGATGACCCTGAAAAACGCCGCAGCAGGTCTCGATGCCGGCGGCGGCAAAGCCGTGATCGGGCTCGAGCCCGGCACCGTGCTCGACACTGCACGCCGCCGGGCCGCCTTCCTCGACCTCGGCGACGCCGTGCAGTCCCTTGACGGTCTGTACCGCACCGCGGAGGACGTCGGCTCGACCACCGACGACATGCTGGTGGTGTCCGAGCGCACCGCTCACGTGGTGGGCCTCCCCGACGCCGTCGGCGGATCCGGGGAGCCCGCCGGCCCCACGAGCCTCGGTGTCTACGAGTCGCTGCGCGCCACCCTCGAACGCCTCACCGGCTCCCCGGACGTCGCCGGCCGCCGCATCACGATCTCCGGCCTCGGCCAGGTCGGGAGCCGACTCGCGGTGCGCCTGTCCGCCGAAGGCGCCGCCCTCACGGTCACGGACGTCAACCCCGTCAAGCGGCACCTCGCCGCCGATCTGGGCGCCGCGTGGGTCGAGCCCGGCACCGAGCACCTGACGCCCGCCGACGTCTTCGTTCCGGCCGGCATCGGCGGCCTGCTCACCGACGACGTCATCGACGCCCTCGATGCCACCGCCGTCTGCGGCCCCGCCAACAACCCCCTGGCGTCCCACGCCGGGGCGGATCGGCTGGCGGCCCGTGGCATCCTCTACGCCCCCGACTTCGTCGTCAACGCCGGCGGTGTCATCTACCTCGACTCCGCGGCGAAGCAGCTGGGCACCCGCCCGCAGATCTTCGAGCGGGTCGCGGGCATCGGCGACACGCTGCGGCGCATCTTCGACGAGGCCGCCGAAGCCGGCGTCACCCCGCTGGCCGCGGCGGAAGGGCTGGCCGCGGAGCGCCTGGCGGCAGGGTCGCGCGAGACCGCCCTGACCTGACCGCGCGCGTGGGTCTTCCTCGCCGCCGCCGGTCGTGACATCGTGTGCCCCATGAGCGCATCGGGCACGAACGGCGGCACCTCGAGGACAGGCGGCGGCGCCCTCGCCTCACGGCTGAACCGCCTGCGTGCGGGGGTGCTCGGAGCGAACGACGGCATCGTGTCGGTCGCAGCCGTCGTGGTCGGCGTCGCCGGCGCCAACGCGCAGTCGTCGCACGTCATCACGGCGGGCGCCGCCGCCCTCATCGGCGGCGCCATCTCGATGGCCGTCGGCGAGTACGTGTCGGTCAGCAGCCAGCGCGACACCGAGCGCGCGCTGATCAAGAAGGAGAAGAACGAGCTGCGCGACACCCCCGATGATGAGTTCGAGCAGCTCACTGGGGTGTACCGCGACAGAGGGCTGTCGGAGGCGACGGCGCGGCAGGTCGCTCAGGAGCTGACCGAGCAGGATGCCCTCGGCTCGCACCTCGAGGCCGAATACGCGATCAGCCGCGAGGGGGTCGTGAGCCCGTGGGCGGCGGCCTTCACCTCGGGCATCGCGTTCGTGCTGGGAGCGATCCTGCCCATGGCGGCGATCCTGCTGCCGCCGGCCGACTGGCGCGTGCCGGCGACCTTCGTCACGGTGCTGATCGCGCTCGCGGTCACCGGCGCCGTCGCCGCCCGCATGAGTGGCGCGCCGGCGCTGCGCGCCATGACCCGAACGGTGGTGGGCGGCGCGCTGGCCCTCGGCGCGACGTGGGCGGTGGGCCTGCTGCTGGACACCACCGGCGTGGTCTAGCCTTCCGCGAAGCACGTGGCCGCCGGCCCGCGGGATCGGCGTGCTCGACGACGCCGATCCCGGCGGGAACCACCGGCCCCGGGGGCCGACGCCGTCCCACGCGTGCGCCCTGCCGACGTTGTGCACGCCGACCGGCC